>NZ_JARAVM010000105.1:0-517 GCF_033792735.1 Streptomyces sp. PA03-3a | reverse complement strand
CCCGCTCCCGGCCGGGAAGGCGCGCACGGCGCCACCGGCCCCGGTACGTCTCCCCGGTGACGTACCGGCATCCCGAGGGCCGCCTCGGTCCCGGGCCTGGCCGCCGGAGTGGGGAGGACCCGAGGGCCGCCTCGGTCCCGGGCCGCCGGCACTTCGGTTCCCGGCGGGAGTTCCGGCCGCCAGCTCGGGTCCGAGGCGCAGCCGAGGGCCCCCCTCGGATTCCGTTCCTGAGTTGACCGGATATCAGGGTGACGGGAACTCACCGAGCCGCACACGGGGAATAGTTGGCAAATCAGTTGGGGCTCACAGAGGGTTTATCGGCCGATTATCAACGGGCGCACAAAACGCGTTCGGGCCGAATTCTGGAAATCCTCGCACCGAAATTCTCGGCACAACTCCCGCCCCCTCGGGGCGCATTGGCATAACGGGTCGCGGGAAACAGAGTTGGGAATTCCGAAGGAATTCGGCACCGAATTCAGCCGCGAAGCGGCTGCGCGACGCGGCTCCGCAGGAGACC
>NZ_JARAVM010000010.1:0-229577 GCF_033792735.1 Streptomyces sp. PA03-3a | reverse complement strand
GAGGCTGAGACCTGATGCCGAGCCGATTGTGGTGAAGTGGATGATCCTATGCTGTCGAGAAAAGCCTCTAGCGAGTTTCATGGCGGCCCGTACCCTAAACCGACTCAGGTGGTCAGGTAGAGAATACCGAGGCGTTCGGGTGAACTATGGTTAAGGAACTCGGCAAAATGCCCCCGTAACTTCGGGAGAAGGGGGGCCATTGCTGGTGAGGGGATTTGCTCCCTGAGCTGGTGGTGGCCGCAGAGACCAGCGAGAAGCGACTGTTTACTAAAAACACAGGTCCGTGCGAAGCCGTAAGGCGATGTATACGGACTGACGCCTGCCCGGTGCTGGAACGTTAAGGGGACCGGTTAGCTCCATTTCGGTGGGGCGAAGCTGAGAACTTAAGCGCCAGTAAACGGCGGTGGTAACTATAACCATCCTAAGGTAGCGAAATTCCTTGTCGGGTAAGTTCCGACCTGCACGAATGGCGTAACGACTTCTCGACTGTCTCAACCATAGGCCCGGTGAAATTGCACTACGAGTAAAGATGCTCGTTTCGCGCAGCAGGACGGAAAGACCCCGGGACCTTTACTATAGCTTGATATTGGTGTTCGGTTCGGCTTGTGTAGGATAGGTGGGAGACTGTGAAGCGGTGGCGCCAGCCATTGTGGAGTCGTCGTTGAAATACCACTCTGGTCGTGCTGGATGTCTAACCTCGGTCCGTGATCCGGATCAGGGACAGTGTCTGGTGGGTAGTTTAACTGGGGCGGTTGCCTCCTAAAGAGTAACGGAGGCGCCCAAAGGTTCCCTCAGCCTGGTTGGCAATCAGGTGTTGAGTGTAAGTGCACAAGGGAGCTTGACTGTGAGACTGACGGGTCGAGCAGGTACGAAAGTAGGGACTAGTGATCCGGCGGTGGCTTGTGGAAGCGCCGTCGCTCAACGGATAAAAGGTACCCCGGGGATAACAGGCTGATCTTCCCCAAGAGTCCATATCGACGGGATGGTTTGGCACCTCGATGTCGGCTCGTCGCATCCTGGGGCTGGAGTCGGTCCCAAGGGTTGGGCTGTTCGCCCATTAAAGCGGTACGCGAGCTGGGTTTAGAACGTCGTGAGACAGTTCGGTCCCTATCCGCTGTGCGCGTAGGAGTCTTGAGAAGGGCTGTCCCTAGTACGAGAGGACCGGGACGGACGAACCTCTGGTGTGCCAGTTGTCCTGCCAAGGGCATGGCTGGTTGGCTACGTTCGGGAGGGATAACCGCTGAAAGCATCTAAGCGGGAAGCCTGCTTCGAGATGAGGACTCCCACCCCCTTTGAGGGGTTAAGGCTCCCAGTAGACGACTGGGTTGATAGGCCGGATGTGGAAGCCCAGTAATGGGTGGAGCTGACCGGTACTAATAAGCCGAGGGCTTGTCCATAGGTTGCTCGCGTCCACTGTGTAGTTCTGAAACAACGAACCCCGGCCCCCTGCTTTTGTGGGGTGGTTGGTGCCGGTTCGATGGTTTCATAGTGTTTCGGTGGTCATAGCGTTAGGGAAACGCCCGGTTACATTCCGAACCCGGAAGCTAAGCCTTTCAGCGCCGATGGTACTGCAGGGGGGACCCTGTGGGAGAGTAGGACGCCGCCGAACAAATATTGAGCCCCGGCTCCCGAGTTTAATCACTCGGGAGCCGGGGCTTTTTTGCGTTGGCCCTCATACGTTGACCGGCCGAAGCACAGGGCGGGCAGAGTGCCTTCTGCCCGCCCTGACCGCTTTCAGGATCCTCTCGCGCACCGTTCTCTACAGCCGGCCTGCGGCCTTGAGAGCGAGATAGGCATCCGCCAGTGCGGGGGCGATGTCGGCGGGCGGGGCATCGACGACGGTGATGTTGTGCCGGGAGAGGCGCTGGGCGACGCGGCGGCGTTCAGCCCGTGCCTGTTCGGCGGCCGCGGCCGCGTACACGGCGTCCACGCTGCCGCGGCCCTCGGCCATCTCCTCGATACGGGGATCGGCCACAGAGGCGATGAGGACCTCGTGGCGGTGGGTGAGCTGGGGGAGGACGGGCAGCAGGCCCTCTCCCATGGGTGCTGCGTCGAGCCCCGTGAGGAAGACGACGAGGGAGCGCTGCGTGGCGCGCTGGAGGACTGTGGCGACCAGACCGCGGGCGTCGGGCTCGACAAGCTCGGCCTCGAGCGGAGCCATGGCGTTGACCAGAGCGGGGAGCATGTCGCGGGCTGCCCTGCCCTGGACGGATGCGCGAACACGGCGGTCGTAGGCCAGGAGGTCGACGCGGTCGCCCGCCCGGCCTGCGAGGACTGCCAGCAGCAGGGCTGCGTCCATGGCGGCGTCGAGGCGGGGTGCGTCGCCGACGCGGCCGGCGGCGGTGCGGCCGGTGTCGAGGACGATGAGGATGTGGCGGTCGCGTGCGGGGCGCCAGGTGCGGACGGCGACGGTGGCCCGGCGTGCGGTCGCCCGCCAGTCGATGGAACGGGTGTCGTCTCCGGGGATGTACTCGCGGAGCGAGTCGAATTCGGTTCCTTGGCCCCGGATGAGCACGGACGTGCGTCCGTCGAGTTCCCGGAGACGGGCCAGGCGTGACGGCAGGTGTTTGCGGCTGTGGAAGGGCGGGAGGACCCGGAGCGTCCAGGGGACGCGGTGGGAGCCCTGCCTCGCGGCCAGGCCGAGGGGGCCGTAGGAGCGGACGGTGACGCGTTCGGCGTGCCGGTCGCCGCGGCGGGTGGGATGCAGTGTGGTGGTCACTCGGCGGCGCTCGGCGGGCGGGATGGCCAGCCGGTGACGCGACGCGTCGACCTCGGTACCCGGGTACCAGCTGCTGGGTGGCCAGGCGTCGCGGAGGCGGGCACGAAGCGGGCGCCGGCTGGGGTTGGTCACCGTGAGGGCGACCTCCGCCGTCTCTCCGAGTCGAACGGATGTCTCACCAGATCGGGTGAAATGGAGCTTTCGTACTGGCGCGGCGAGTGCGAGATCGCACAGAATTCCGAACAGAAGGACGCCTTCGACGAGCAGGATGCCGTTCCAGCCGGGGAGCAGCAGACCGACGGCGAGGGCGCCGAGGGCGGCCAGTAGGGCGGTACGTCCGGTGATTGCCATGGTGGGTCGTCGCCCGTCTCAGCGCGGTACGGGGACGCGGGCGAGGACCGAGGTGATCACGGAGTCGGGTGTGGTGCCTTCCATCTCGGCTTCGGGCCGCAGTTGGATGCGGTGCCGGAGGGTGGGGAGGGCGAGGGCTTTGACGTCGTCGGGGATGACGTAGTCGCGGCCGGTCAGCCAGGCCCAGGCGCGGGCGGTGGCGAGCAGGGCGGTGGCTCCCCGGGGGGAGACACCGAGGGTGAGAGAGGGGGATTCGCGGGTGGCTCGGCAGATATCGACGATGTAGGCCGTGATGTCGGCGGAGACCTGCGTCTTGGCGACTGCCGCCCGGGCGGCGTCGAGGTCGGCGGGGCCGGCGACCGGACGCAGACCGGCGGAGTCCAGGTCCCGGGGGTTGAAGCCGTCGGCGTGACGGGTGAGGACGTCGATCTCGGTCTCACGGGAGGGCAGCGGCAGGACCAGCTTCAGGAGAAAGCGGTCCAGCTGTGCTTCGGGGAGGGGGTAGGTGCCCTCGTACTCGACGGGGTTCTGGGTCGCCGCGACGAGGAACGGCTCGGGCAGCGGCCGTGGGATGCCGTCGACGGACACCTGGCGCTCCTCCATGGCTTCCAGGAGGGATGCCTGGGTCTTGGGCGGGGTGCGGTTGATCTCGTCGGCGAGCAGCAGATTGGTGAAGACGGGTCCCGCCTGGAAGGAGAACTCGGCGGTGCGGGCATCGTAGACGAGGGAGCCGGTGATGTCGCTGGGCATCAGGTCGGGGGTGAACTGGACCCGCTTGGTCTCGAGCTGGAGGGATGCGGCCAGGGCGCGCACGAGAAGGGTCTTGGCGACTCCGGGGACGCCTTCGAGGAGGACGTGGCCCCGGCAGAGCAGGGCCACGACCAGGCCGGTGACGGCCGGGTCCTGGCCGACGACGGCCTTGGCGATTTCGGTGCGCAGGGCCTCCAAGGAGGCACGGGCGCTGTCGGCGGTCGGGGCGGCGCTCACGGGGTGGCTTTCCTCTCGTTGAGAAGGACGCGGCGTTCCAGTGCGTCGAGGTCGTCGGCGAGACGCAGCAGGGCCGCGTCGTCGGGGGGAGGGGGACCGTGCAGCAGGCTGTGCGGGTCGACGGCGGGGTCGTCGAGCCGGACGGCCACCGCGGCGGGCAGGACGTCCGGGTCGTGTGCCTGGGCCGGGGGGACGCCGAGCAGCGGGGCGAGGCGGTCGCGTGCGGCGGTGCGCAGCACCTCTGCGGCACGGCCTCGGGCTCGGCCGTGGCGGTAGAGGCGGGCACGTCCTTCGGTCGCTTCGGAGGCGCGGACGGTGGCGGGCAGCCGCTCGACGACGACGGGGCCGAGGCGACGGGCGCGCCAGAGAGCCGCGAGGGCGGCGGCGATGAACAGCTGGAGCACCGCCCAGTTCCAGCCGTCGGGGATGAGGTCGAGGAAGCTTTCCTGGCCGCCGCCGAAGGCGGAGGCGTCGCTGAGTGAAGGGAGGTACCAGACGAGTTTCGGGTGGGCGCCGAGGATCTGCATGGCGAGCGAGGCGTTGCCCTGTTCGGCGAGGTTCTCGTTCTGCAGGAGCGTGTGGGTGCCGAGAACGACGGTGTCGCCGCCGTTGGCTGCGGGGAGGCGCAGCAGGGTGGAGTCGCCCGGGGCATCCGGGTAGCAGCGGTCGGCGTCGCCGGAGGACGTCGCGTAGCTGCCGCCTCCGGTCTCGGCGGAGCCGGCGGTGCGGGCGGCGGTCAGCCCGCACCCGGGTTCGAGGACACGGACGGGGACGGGCCCCGTGTAATGGACGCCCGGAGCGAGTCGCCCGATGGAGGGCTCGCCGGGGGCGAGGAGGACGAAGCGGCCGCCCGAGCGCTCCATCGCCTTGTGCACCGCGTCCTGCTGATACTTCGTCAATAGATCGGGCGCGGTGACGAGGACGGTGGCGCCGGGACCGGCGGCGGCCACGGCCTCGTCGGTCGTGGTGACGACCTCGGTGGTCACACCCTGGTCGCGGAGGAGTTGAGCGACGGCCCGGCTGCCGGACGGGTCGGGAGAACGGGGGTCGAGTGCGTCATGGTTCTCACCGGTGCGTGCGGCGGCATAGAGGACGCCGAAGAGGATCAGGGTGAGGAGTGCCGCGAGCAGGGTGCGCGAGCGGGTCCACAACTGGCCCGCTGTCGGGGAGGCCGAGGTCGTGGCCGGGGCGGGTGCCTGCGCCGGGGACAGGGTGTCGGTCACGGGCGGGAACCTCCGGCGGCGGTCGTGCCGCTCTCGGCCAACCGGGGCTTGGTGCGCTGCACTTCGGTGTCGAGTTCGCGCAGGGCAGCGTAGGCGTCCTGGGTGCCCGGGCGGTCCCCGTAAGTGACGTCGTCGAAGGTGCGGGCGGCGTCCGCGAGGCGGGCGGCGAGGCCGGGGAGGGTGCGGCCCGCTTCGGCGGCGGCCTCGTCCGCGGTCCGGCCGGGGCGGGGGTCGAGCAGGGTCCGTTCCTCCAGGGAGCGCACGATCGCGCGCATCCGTTCCCGGACGGCCTCGCTCCACCGGTTGTGTCGCGCGTGTTCCTCGGCGGCGGCGCGGTGTTCGGCGGCGGTCCGCGGGACGTCGGCGAACAGCCCGGTGCCCGTGGCGGGCTGGGCGCGCAGCTTGCCGAGCCGCAGTCGCAGGGCGATGACCAGCAGCACGACCACGACGACGATCGTCACCAGGCCGGCGGCGCCTCCGGGGGTGGCCCCGGAGGCGGTGTCCAGCAGATGGTCGAACTTCTCCCAGAGCCAGTTCAGGGCGCGTTCGAGCAGGCTCGGGTCGTCGCGGTGGTAGATCCCCTTGGACAGTTCGTCCTCGGCGGCCTCGCGGGCCGGGCCGCGGGGAATGGTGACCGGTACGTCCTCCCCCGACACCGGCGTCAGCCGCCGGTGGCCGAGCTGTTGCCGGGTGCGCCGGCGGCGCCGAGGGCGTCGGAGTGGCCGGGGACGCCCGCGGCGCGGGCGAGTTCGATGTCCAGGGCCTCGCGGCGGATCCGCTGATCCATGTAGAGCAGGGCGGTAACGCCGGCCTGGATGGGGAAGGTGATGGTGGATCCGATGACGGCGCCGATCCCGATGACGATCAGATACGTCCAGCCGAGACCTGCCTGGTTGCCCGAGGCGAAGGCCGACAGGCCGTCGCTCCCGGCGGCCATTCCCACCACCACGAAGGGAATCTGGATGATCGACGAGACGATGTAGACGAGGATCATGGTGAGCAACTGGATGCCCAGAATGCGCCACCACGAACCCCGGACCAACTTGACCGAGCGGGCCATGGACTTGAGGACGCCCTGCTTCTCCAGCATGAGGGCGGGCGACGCGAGGCTGAAGCGGATCATCAGCCAGACGACCACGCCGAGGGCGACCACGCCGCCGAGGAACGCCAGGCCCACACCCGCGGCTGTGGAGCCGCCGACCGCGACGAGGACGCCGGGGACGATGCCGATGCCGATGATCACGCCGCCGATCAGGCTGAGCAGCAGCGTCAGCCCCAACAGACGCGGCAGCTGGTGGCGGGCGTCGGACCATGCTTCGCTCAAGGTCACCTGGCGGCCGAGCACGGCCCGGCTGATGACCATGGTGAGCATCGCCGTGGCGATCACCGACCCGAGCAGGGTGATGACCAGGGCGAGACCTCCGGCGGCCAGCGTGCCTCCGACGGCGTTCATGACGTCGCCGAACGAGGGGTCGGCACCTTCGTCGAGGGAGTTGATCGTCGCGCTGTCGTCGAGCATGAGCCCCTGGACCAGCAGCATGGCGCCCTGGGTCAGCAGCGAGACCGCGAGGGAGATGGTGAGCACGGTGCGCCAGTGCGCGCGCATCGTCGAGACCGCGCCGTCGAGGATCTCACCCATGCCCAGAGGCCGCAGCGGGATGACGCCGGGCTTGGGCGACGGCGGCACACCCCAGTGCGGCTGCTGCCAGCCGGAGGGTGCCGGGCCGCCCCAGACGGGGCCAGTGGGCGGGGGCGGGGCGCCCCAGCCGCCGGTTGCCTGCCACTGCCCGGCGGGCGGCTGCTGCTGGGACCAGTTCTGCGGCGCAGCGTCCTGCGGCTCGCCGGGACCGTCGGTGCGGCCCGGGTCGCCGGAGGGTGAGGATCCGGGCGAGGCCCAGCCCGGAGAGTCGTTCATCGTCGCTCCTTCATTACTGCGCTACCTACTCGTCCAACGGCGGGACGGTGGCCATCGTGCCATGGGCGCAGTGGGCTTGTACCTGCGGATGCGGAGTACCGCAACCGTTCAAAACGTGCTGCCGTTCACGGCAGACTGAGCAGATGGGTGATCAGCACGTGGTAACTCTGGCCAACGATTCCAAGGGCAATCCCGACGAGCCCCTGCCGGCGCTGCGCTGGGAGGAGCCGCCGGAGGGTCCCGTCCTCGTCCTCCTCGACCAGACCAGGCTGCCCGGCGAGGAAGTGGAGCTGGTCTGCACCGACGTCCCCGCCCTCGTCGAGGCCATCTGCGGCCTCGCCGTGCGCGGCGCCCCGCTGCTCGGCATAGCGGGTGCCTACGGCGTCGCACTGGCCGCCGTCCGCGGCTACGACGTGGACGAGGCCGCTGAATCCCTCGCCCACGCCCGGCCCACCGCCGTGAACCTCGCCTACGGCGTCCGGCGGGCCCTCGCCGCCTACCGGGCCGCCCTCACCGGCAGCGCCGGCGGCGACCCCGAACGCGCCGCGGCGGCGGCACTGGCCGAGGCCCGCAGCCTCCACGCCGAGGACAAGGAGGCCAGTGCCGCCATGGCCCGGCACGGCCTCCAGCTGCTCGCCGAGCTCCTCCCCGGCGGCGGCTACCAGATCCTCACCCACTGCAACACCGGTGCGCTCGTGTCCGGCGGGGAAGGCACCGCGTTCGCCGTCGCCCTCGCCGCGCACCGCCAGGGCCAGCTGCGCCGCCTGTGGGTCGACGAGACGCGCCCCCTGCTCCAGGGCGCCCGTCTCACCGCCTACGAGGCCGCCCGTTCCGGCATGGCGTACACCCTGCTCACCGACAACGCCGCCGGTTCACTCTTCGCCGCCGGCAACGTCCACGCGGTCCTGATCGGCGCCGACCGCATCGCCGCGGACGGCTCCGTCGCCAACAAGGTCGGCAGCTATCCGCTCGCCGTGCTCGCCCGGTACCACAACGTGCCCTTCATCGTCGTCGCCCCCACCACCACCGTCGACCAGGGGACCGCCGACGGTACGTCCATCGAGATCGAGCAGCGTCCCGGGCACGAAGTGACCGAATCGGCCGGAAACCCTGTGGCGCCGCTCGGCACCCAGGCGTACAACCCTGCGTTCGACATCACACCCGCGGGTCTGATAACGGCAATAGTCACCGAAAACGGCGTGGTTTCGCCGGTCACCCCCGATGCCCTGGCAGCTTTGTGCCCGTCTCGTGCTCCAGGTCACGATCAGGTAATGGGATGATCCCGGGCTGACGCATGAAAACGGCCCCCTGACCTGCGACGATTCGCGGGCCAGGAGGCCGTGACATCCACAGCTGACATCAGTCGGGCTGATCGGCGTCCTCACGCGTGACACTCCGCAGCGACTCCAGCCGCGCCGGCTGCCGCAGGAGCCGATCCAGCTGCCCGATCGCCTCGATCACGTCGGGGTCCAGCGCCTCCGCGTAGATGTCCAATGTGGTCGAGATCCGACTGTGCCGAAGCACCGCCTTGGTCACCCGGGGATGGACCTTGAGGTGCACCAGCAGAGTGCCGCACGACTTCCGCAGACCCTTGGGATTCATCTTGCCGAGGCCCGCCGTCGCACGGACACGCTGGAGGGTCTGATACAGGTTGTCTGCCGACCCCGGCCGCCCGGTATTCGTTACGAAAACGTGTCCGTCCCAGTTGCCGGCCTATGCACCCGACCTCAACCCCGTGGAAGGGATCTGGTCCAGCCTGCGACGCACCAGCCTGGCCAACATCGCCTTCACCGACTACACGCACCTGGTCACCGCAGTCCGCCGGGGCCTACGCCAGATCCAGTACCGACCCACCATCATCACCGGCTGCCTCATCGGCACCGGCCTCGCCACAAGCCCCGGCGACATCACGCATCAATCCTCAGTAGTGCTGTGACCGCATAGGTTCGCCGGGTTGCTCGTTGATCTCACTCAAGGGCACGTGTCGGTGCCGCTTCAGGGGTGCGTGACGTGCTCCGGGGGACGGCTGAGGCCCGCCACTCCCGCCCGAGAATGGAGTACACCAGGTCGTCGCGCCACGCCCCCTTGAAAAACTCCGTTCCGATGAAATGGGCCTCCCGGCGCATGCCCAGCCGTTCGAGGAGCCCGGCGGAGGCGGCATTGTCCGCGTGGCAGCGGCCGATCACCCGGTGCAGCTCCAGTGCGTCGAATCCCAGGTGCAGGACCGCGAAGGCGGCCTCGGTGGCGAAGCCTTTGCCCTGGTGGGCGGGGTGGAAGACATAGCCGAGCTCGCCCTGGCGGTGTTCCGCGCTGATCAGGACCAGTTCGACCTGCCCAATGACCGTCCCCGTGCCCGGCTCGACGACCGCCAGGCTGAGACAGTCCCCGTCCGAGTCCAGTTTGGTCTCCCGGGCCATCTGCTCCACCGCCACCCGGACATCCTCCGGTCCGCGCGGCTCCCACCGCATGAAGCGGGCGACGTCGGGCCGGCGCTGGTACTCGTAAACGTCCTCCGCGTCCTCGGGCCGGAACGGGCGGAGTATCAGCCGGGCGGTGGCGATAGGAAAGTCGATACACAGCATCGGGCGACTGTATCCAGGCCACTCCGCCGACCAGTCGCCGCTCACCAGATCGGTGGTGCAGCGCGGCGCCGCGTTCGGAACATGGACGCCACTGGCGATGTGACCGCGTTTTGGCTCGTCACGACCACCAACCCGGCGAACCTATGCGGTCACAGCACTAGCGCACTCGTCGGGGGCGGAGACGCTCAGAGCGCGTCGAATTCCGCCTGGAGCGCGTCCGCCGTGGGGGCTATGACAACCGCTTCCCCCTGGAGGACCGCAGGAAGATGACGGCGCTCGTCCTCGTGAAAGATCAGTGCGCGACCCTCCTGAGGGACAATCGAGGCCCCGAGCGCTCCCGCCAGCCGGGCGAGCACGCCGCTCATCGCGCCGCGAGCGAAGTGTGTCGCTGTCACGCACGACATTCCGTCCTCGCCCTGAGACGAGTGATAGAGGTCCGCCTCGCCCCCGTCCTCCGCGCGGAGTTGGGAGAAGCCCTCCTCCAGGCCGCCCGCTACCACGTACGGCTCCGTCACCTGCCGGAATCGTTCGGGGTCCAGGGCGACGACCTCGCTGTCCGCGAACCGGAGGAGAACGATGCTGTAACTCACGGGCACACTCTGCCATTCCCATGATCCGCCGGACAGGCCCAGCCGAGGCAAGCGGTGTCAAGCATCACCCGGGCCGGACAACGGCCCTCTGACCAGGCCTGTTACATATTTCTCTACCTCATTCAAGGCACCCGGCGTCGCTCACGCTCCGCCGGGCGCGCGGCCCGCGTCCGGCCGTGCCCACGCTCCAGTCTCCGCCCCGCTCGGCACGGCCATCCGCCGCCGCACGCCCACATAGGTAGGCCAGGGCATGAGGTCAGAAACCGCGGTGGCTAGGGCGGCCGGCGCTCCGAGACTTTAAGGTCTGGCCCTTGGCGCGAGCCTCGAAGATCGGGGCCCAAATCGGGCTACTGCGGGCAGGCAAGGAGCCAGCCCGATTCGCGGCCAGCGTACGGGCCCCGATCTCTCACCCCAAGGGCCAGACCTCAAACTCTCTCCGCCCCATCCGTGCGGGCGCGTCCGAAAGCAGGCGTCGCAGGTTCGAATCCCCCCTGGCGCATATGGGAAAGGGCCCCGGACCGACAAGGTCCAGGGCCCTTTGACGAGCCAACGCAGACGAAGCCCTTAAGGTTCCGATCATGGTGACTGCGACTGTCCGCCGCTTGCTCGCCAGGAGGTCCCTACGAATCCCCGGAGAGATTCCGGTGAGTCAGGTGGCTTGCGGGGTGTGGCGATCCCGCCCCGTACCCGAGGTCGACTGACCGGGGGTACGGGGCGGTCACGCCTGCGATGGACTCATGGCGTCGAGCGTCAAGCTGCGCGCCGGATGAGGACTGATCGCTCAGTCGCAGGACGCTTCCCGAGGCTGGAGCGGCGCGCGCCACTCCCAGTTGCAATCCCAGTCCTCGTCATCCTTGTCGTGGACGCCGTGGTCCGGAAGGCAGGGGCCACAGGAGTCATCATCGTCGTCCCGGTGGTCGCCGTGGTCCGGGTAATCACCGTGGTCCGGGTAATCACCGTGATGCGGGTAGTCGCCGTGGTGCGGGTATCCGGGCCCGGCGGGCCCGGGAGGCCCGGGAGGCCCGGCGGGTCCAGGAGGTCCAGCGGGCCCAGGGGCGCCGGGAGCGCCAGGCAGGCCAGGGGCACCGGAAGGACCGGGGGCACCGGGGGCGCCAGGCAGGCCAGGGGCACCGGAAGGACCGGGGGCACCGGGGGCGCCGGGAGCGCCAGGCAGGCCAGGGGCACCGGAAGGACCGGGGGCACCAGGGGCGCCGGGGGCGCCGGGAGCGCCAGGGACGCCGGGGGCACCGGGAGCACCGGGGGCACCGGGAGCGCCAGGAGCGCCGGGAGCGCCAGGAGCGCCGGGAGAGCCGGACGGTCCGGGGGGACCGGACGGTCCGGGGGGACCGGACGGACCGGGAGGACCGGGCGGGCCAACCGCGCAGGCCGCCCGCGTGACGACATTGCTGTCCAGCGTGACCGCGCCATTACGCGCGAGGAGCCGGCCCTCCACATTCGCGTTGGTTTGCGCTGTGATCGAGGTCAGGGCCAGGATGTTGCCCTTGAAGACGGATGCGGTCCCGAGGGTGGCGGAGCTGCCCACCTGCCAGAACACGTTGCAGGCATTCGCACCGTTGATGAGGGTGACGCGGCTGCCCGAACCGGTGACCAGGGTCGATTCGGTCTGGAAGATGAAGACGGCGTTGGGATCGTTCTGGCCATCGAGAACGAGGGCGTTCGGGGCGGTGATTTGGAATGTCCCGTTCGTGTAGACGCCTGGCGTCAGCATAAGTCCGCCAAGCTCGACACCTGGGTTGGCCCCAGGACCTCGGCTCGCTGCGTCGTTGTACGCAGTGGTCAGGTCCGCCTGGGCCGGGGCGGCTGCGGCGCCGGTGCGAATCGCTCCGTTGACGATTCCCGGCGGAAAGCCCACCACCGCGAGACCCGGGCTGACACCCAGGTCGCCGTTGATGACGCTCGGGCCCGTGTTGGTGACCGTCGAACCGCCCAACACCGCGTAGCTCGTAGCCGTCCCCAGCCCCACGGGGGCTTCCGCCGCGTGCGCGGCGTTGGCGAACAGGCTGGCAGCCGTCAGCCATGCCAGTGCAGGAATCGCGATGAGGGTCGCCTTGAGCCGACCGTGTCTCCGCCACCGGCCTATATGGGAGGGCGGAGTTTCAGCCAATGCCATAGCACAAGACCTTTCTTGTCGCCTTGAGCTCAATACCCCAGCAAGGGGCGCCGATTTCCGAAGTGAGCTTGGACAAGGGCCGCAACTCTCGTTTGGTGTCGAGACTTCGAAGGCTCAACCCCCAAGGGGACGCCAGGGCTCTTTCCCGCCGAGGCTGCAAACGCGTCCACCACTCACGGGGCAGAACCTAGTAAAGAACACACATGGTGCGCATAGACATAAGAAGCCAAAAGGGGCATGGCCACTCGCCAGTTCATTCCGCTGGCGGTGTCCGATGGCACATGCCAACACGGTCTGGTTGAGTGTCCGGCCTTGGAAACGGCACCAGCGGTCGAGAGGGCCAGGCTCGAAGGTTCGTGCGAGCTTGCTCACGTATCCATGGCGCCTGCGAGTCTTCCGCCGTACCTGCAGGTGCAGAGCAGCGCCACAGATGCCAAGATCAGCTCGATGCGAGTCGCGTCGCCATCGGAGTTGCTGCTCTGCTGTGCGTGGCGGCGCCTGCACAAGCACACCGAAACTGAGTGAAGCCGCGCCTCGGGGATCGACCGGCCGGGTTCGGCCGCCGCGGCACGCCTACGGTAAGGACCCCTTCGTAGTGCCACCGGCATCGGTGGCGCCTTGTGGCCCTTGGCAGCAGGGGATGACGGCAACAGAGCCGTATACGTGGGGCTTTGGCGGTAGTAGCAGACGCTGCGCCTGGCGGAGAGCGGAGCCGGTTCCTGGCCGCCGCAAACGTCGTCGACCTGGGAGCTCCGTTCACCACTTTGCCCTGAAGCACCTCACGGAGCCGGGTTCCGCCGCTGAGAGACCGAAGGCCGTTTCTCACACCTCGCTAGCCACCGCGTGGCATCCCGCTCAGCGCGTATGGGATCGAAGCATCCGAAAAGGACCTTCCGCAGGGGGAGAAGGCCCTATGACCCATCGCGCAGCCGGGCATGTGCCTGGCAGGGTGTTCACTGTCCGGAACCAGGTGCCCGGGGCCGACATCTGTGCCTGACATCGACGGCTTTGAACATCCCAGTTCACCGGCGGATGCCAGCGGACGGAGATCACGGGGGAGTGACGACAAACACCATGGTCAAAGCTATCGATGCGAAAATGGGATGATGGTCGCTATGAAGGGACGCGTCCTGGTCGTCGACGACGACACCGCACTGGCAGAGATGCTCGGCATCGTGCTGCGCGGAGAAGGTTTTGAGCCGTCGTTCGTGGCCGACGGTGACAAGGCCCTCGCCGCCTTCCGAGAGACCAAGCCTGATCTGGTTCTCCTCGACCTCATGCTCCCCGGACGGGACGGCATCGACGTATGCCGCCAGATCCGGGCCGAGTCCGGGGTCCCCATCGTCATGCTCACGGCGAAGAGCGACACGGTCGACGTCGTCGTGGGCCTGGAATCCGGCGCCGACGACTACGTCATCAAGCCGTTCAAGCCCAAGGAACTCGTCGCCCGCGTGCGGGCCCGGCTGCGCCGGGCCGAGGAGCCCACCCCCGAGCAGCTCACCATCGGTGACCTGGTCATCGACGTGGCCGGCCACTCGGTCAAGCGGGACGGTCAGCCCATCGCGCTGACCCCCCTCGAGTTCGACCTGCTGGTCGCCCTCGCCCGCAAGCCCTGGCAGGTCTTCACCCGCGAGGTGCTGCTCGAGCAGGTCTGGGGCTACCGGCACGCGGCCGACACCCGCCTGGTCAACGTGCACGTCCAGCGCCTGCGCTCCAAGGTCGAGCGGGACCCCGAGCGCCCCGAGATCGTGGTGACCGTCCGCGGCGTCGGCTACAAGGCCGGGCCGGGCTGACATGACCACCGCGTACGAGCGTGAGCGGATGGAGAGCCGGCACGCGGACCCCCTGACGGGTCTGCTGCCGGTGCTCCGCTCGTTCGTGCGCTGGGCCCGGCGACCCCTGCAGCCCGCCGTACGGCTCTGGCGCCGCAACATCCAGCTGCGCGTGGTCGCCACCACCCTGCTGATGTCCCTCGGTGTCGTCCTGCTCCTCGGCGTCGTCGTCATCGGGCAGGTCAAGAACGGACTGCTCGACGCCAAACGGCAGACCGCGCAGAGCCAGGCCGTCGGCGGCTTCGCCGTCGCCAAGGAGACCGCCCGCAACGTCACCGGCAACGGCGACACCGACGCCGGTTCGGACGGGCACAGCCGGAACGACACCGCCACCTGGCTCAACAACCTCGTCGAAGGGCTCGCCAGCAGCGGACAGGGCGTCTACTCCGTCGTCGCCCTCAGCTCCGACGCGCAGGCGCAGCCCGTCAGCCTCGGGTCCGACAGCCCCGGCACACACGCCCCCCGCGGCTCCGGCGGCGTCCGGCCCGAGGAGAGCGTGCCCGCGGACCTGCGCAAGGCACTCGACGAGGAGTCCGGCGTCTTCGAGCGCTACACCTCGATGAAGAGCGACAGCCTCCCCGACGGCGAGCCCGCCCTCATCGTCGGCCAGCGCCTCAGCGACCCCAACGGCAAGCCCTTCCAGCTCTACTACCTCTTCCCCTTCGACCAGGAGGAGAAGACCCTCGGGCTGGTCAAGGGCACCCTGGCCACCGCCGGCATCTTCGTCGTCGTCCTGCTCGGCGCCATCGCCTGGCTCGTCGTGCGCCAGGTCGTCACACCCGTCCGCATGGCCGCCCGGATCTCCGAGCGGCTCGCCGCCGGACACCTCCAGGAGCGCATGAAGGTCACCGGTGAGGACGACATCGCCCGCCTCGGCGAGTCCTTCAACAAGATGGCCCACACCCTGCAGGTCAAGATCCAGCAGCTGGAGGACCTGTCGCGGATGCAGCGCCGCTTCGTCTCGGACGTCTCCCATGAGCTGCGCACCCCGCTGACCACCGTCCGCATGGCCGCCGACGTCATCCACGAGGCCCGCGAGGACTTCGACCCCGCGACCTCCCGCTCCGCCGAACTGCTGCAGAACCAGCTCGACCGCTTCGAGTCGATGCTCTCCGACCTCCTGGAGATCAGCCGCTTCGACGCGGGCGCCGCCGCCCTGGAGGCCGAGCCCATCGACCTGCGCGACGTCGTACGACGCGTCGTCGACGGCGCCGAGCCCATCGCCGAACGCAAGGGCAGCCGCATCGTCGTCCACGGCGACGAGCAGCCCGTCACCGTCGAGGCCGACGCCCGCCGCGTCGAACGCGTCCTGCGCAACCTCGTCGTCAACGCCGTCGAACACGGCGAGGGTCTCGACGTCCACGTCCGCATGGCCTCCGCAGGCGGCGCCGTCGCCGTCGCCGTACGCGACTACGGCGTCGGCCTCAAGCCCGGCGAGGCCACCCGCGTCTTCAACCGCTTCTGGCGCGCCGACCCCGCCCGCGCCCGCACCACCGGCGGCACCGGCCTCGGGCTGTCCATCGCCCTCGAGGACGCCCGCCTGCACGGCGGCTGGCTCCAGGCATGGGGCGAGCCCGGCGGCGGCTCCCAGTTCCGGCTGACCCTGCCCCGTACCGGCGCCGACAGCCTGCGCGGATCCCCGATCGCCCTCGAACCCGAGGACTCCCGCCGCAACCGCGACCTCGCCACCGCGCTCTCCCACCGGGGCATGCCCGCCGGCGCCACCGCACTCGACGCCGCCACGCCCCCCGTCTCCGCGCAGCACAGCTTCCCGGCGCCGCGGTTCGCCGCGCCCGCCATCCCCTCCATGCCGTTCACCCCGCCGCGGCCACCCGCCGCCGACCCGGCGGCCCTGCCCGGCAACGGCGCACGGGTCGTAGGACACCGTGCGGGCGGCGGCACGGCCACCCACCCCACGACAGCGGACGAAGCGCGGGAGGACGACGACTGATGCGCGCGAAGGGGGGCGGCCTCCCGAGGCCGGCCGTTGCGGGCGTGCTCCTGAGCGGACTCGTGCTGCTCACGGGCTGTGCGTCCATGCCCAACAGCGGCGAAGTGCACAAGGTCGGAGGTGAGAAGCACGCCGACACCGATCCCCAGGTCCGGGTCTTCGGCGTCAAACCGCAGGGCGGCGAGACCCCCAGCGACATCGTCAGCGGCTTCCTCGAGGCCATCACCAGCGACGAGGCCGACTACGCCACCGCCAAGCTCTACCTGACCAAGGACCAGGGAAAGCGCTGGAAACCCGAATCGGGGATAACCGTCCTCGCCGGAGGCATCGCCCAGGCGCAGGAACCGGGCACGACCGCCGACGGCAAGGATGGCGACAGCACCCAGATCACCCTCTCCGGGACCAAGGTCGCCACCGTCGACGAGCGGCACGCCTACACCGCCGAGAACGGCACCTTCAGCAGCGGGCTGCGCCTCACCAAGGAAGACGGCGAATGGCGCATCGCCGGTGTCGCCGACGGCCTGGTGCTCAGCGAGGCCGACTTCCAGCGCTTCTACCGATCCGTCGACACGTTCTACTTCGCCTCCCCCGGGCCCGGCCCCAAGGACGCGGCCGCCGGCCGGGACGCCCTCGTCGCCGACCCGATCTACCTGCGCAAGCGCATCAACGCGCTCAGCAACGCCGTCAACGCCCTCCTCGCCGGGCCCACCGAGTGGCTGGAACCCGTCGTCACCTCGGCGTTCCCCACGGGCATACGGGCCGAGGAGGTCGAGCTCGACGACTCCCAGCGCGTCACGGTGAAGCTCAAGGGGTCTCCCGGCGGCGACGGCGCGCGCTGCGAACGGATGGCCGCCCAGCTGATCCAGACCATCCAGGGCATGTCGTCCACGCCCGTACCCTCGGTCGAACTCCAGGGCCCCTCCGGTCGCACTCTGTGCACACTGCAGCGCGGCGACGCCGGCGCATACGCGCCGGACAAGCTCGTCGGGGAGAGCAACGAGCAGTACTTCATCGACGCGGAGCACCACCTCGTCAGCCTCAGCGGTACGGGCACCGCCCCGCCCACCGCGGTCGCGGGCCCCCTCGGGACGGGAACGTTCAAGGTGGGCTCGGCCGCCGTACGGCGCGACGAGCAGTACGCCGCGGCCCTCACCGAGGACGACGCGAGCCTCTACGTGACCGGCCTGAACGCCGACGCCCAACTGGGCCCCGTCGTCCTGCGCAGCCAGGCCGTCGACCCGAAGAACCGCTTCACGACCCCCAGCTGGGACGGCTACGGCGACCTCTGGATCGCCGACCGGGACCCCGACCGGCCGCGACTGCTGATGCTGCCCGACGGTGCCGGCAACCCGGTGCCCGTCGACGTGCCGGACCTCGGTGACGGGCGCATCGAGTCGCTGAGGGTCGCGGCCGACGGCGTGCGCATCGCCTTGCTGGTCCGCGACGGCGACCACACCACCTTGCGGCTCGGGAGGATCGAGCGCACAGGGACGGCCGCCGACCAGAAGATCACGGTGGCGGAACTGCGCAGCGTCGCACCGCAACTCGAGGACGTCATAGCGGCGTCCTGGGCCGGGTTCAGCCGG
Source organism: Streptomyces sp. PA03-3a (assembly GCF_033792735.1). Taxonomy (NCBI): domain Bacteria; kingdom Bacillati; phylum Actinomycetota; class Actinomycetes; order Kitasatosporales; family Streptomycetaceae; genus Streptomyces; species Streptomyces sp. PA03-3a. The sequence continues at coordinate 211,710 of NZ_JARAVM010000010.1, read as the reverse complement.
CTCGTCGTGGTGGGACGCGAGGCCGGGGGAGTGCCGCAGATCCAGTACGTGGACGCGGACGGCTCCGGCACGTCCTCGTCGAGCCTGCCGGGCATCAGCGGCGTGGTGTCGGTGGCGGCCTCGGAGCGCCAGGACAAACCGCTGCTCGCGGAGCTCGACGGCGGCGTCTTCCGGCTGCCGTCCGACTCCAACTGGAAGGAAGTCGCGCCGAAGGCCGGCTCGCCCGTCTACCCGGGCTGACGACCCTCTCGGCCCTTCGGCCCCTTCGGCTCTTCACACGCTCGCGGTGCGTGGTGATCGCGCGCCGACGCGTGGGTGAGCGCAAGGTCGTTCGTGGGGCGGGGAAAGTTATCCACAGGCTGGGGACGGGGCTGGTGGTGATCGCCCGTTCCCGCCATCGTTGAGTCATGCGGGGAGCACGGGGACGGCGGGGCCTGCGGGGCGGTCGCGTCGTGCGGTCATGGTGGCGGGAGATGTCCGGGCTGCTGCTGCCGGCCGAGTGCGCGGGGTGCGGGGCGCCGCGGACCGTGCTGTGCGAGGAGTGCGGCGCTGCGCTGCATGAGCCCGGGGCGCGCGAGGTCCGGCCGGACGCGCCGCCCGACGGGCTGCCCGCCGTGTGGGCGGCGACCGTCTACACGGACCAGCCGCGCGCGGTGCTCCTGGCACACAAGGAGCGCGGCGCGCTGGGCCTGGCCCGGCCGCTGGGCGAGGCCCTGGCGGGCGCGGTCTACGCGGCGGTGCGGGGAGGGGGAGGGGGTGGGGCCCCCGAGACGCGGCGCCGGGAAGCCGGCCCTCCCCTCCCCCCGCCCGCCCTCCCCCCGTTCCTCCTCGTCCCCGTCCCCTCCTCCCGGCGGGCGGTCGCCGCCCGCGGCCACGACGCGACCCGGCGCCTCGCCCTCGCCTCCGCCACGGACCTGCGACGCGACGGGCTGACCGTCCGGGTGGCCGCGGTGCTGCGCCAGCGCCGCGAGGTGGCCGACCAGGCGGGCCTCGGCGCCCGTGACAGGCCCGCCAACCTCTCCGGCGCCCTCACCGCCGTCCGCGGCGCCGATCGGCTCCTGAGGAGCGCCCCGGTGGTGCTGGTGGACGACCTGATGACCACCGGCGCCTCACTCGCAGCCGCGACCCGCGCCGTCGAGGAGGCCGGAGGCCGGGTCCTGGCCGCGGCGGTCGTCGCGGGCCCGGCACCGCTGCGCCACCCCACGAGCGGCCGGAGCGGCCGGCGAGGACGGGCACCCCGGCCGGCGGCCCCGCCCCGGTGAGCCGGGGCCGGGGGGAAGGGGAGGCCCCCACCCGGCCCCGAACAGGCGCCCGAAAGGCGAGCCGAATCCGAAGGTCAGGAGCGATCTCGCAGGTGGCGCGACGGGCATTTCACCCGAAGGGAGGTATAGCGCTTCTGGGGGTGCCGACCCCGGGTCCGCGGGTCTATGTTCGGTGGTGAGGGGCGGCGGTGCCCGTGTGGGCCGCCGTTTCACGGACCGCGAGACGCGGTTCACCCAAGGTTCAGTGGGTGAAGTTCTGTCTTGCGGGGGAGGAGGAGGTGAGAGTCGCGGCTTCGCCGCCCGGGAGCCTCCGAGCGTGCGGAGCGGCAACGAACGTCGACGCCGGCCGGGACCTGGTGCCCGCCGGCCTCAGCGCAAGGGATCGCCCCGTGAGACCGAGGCGATCCGGGAACGGAGTTCTGCGTGGACATCGTCGTCAAGGGCCGCAAGACCGAGGTGCCCGAGCGGTTCCGGAAGCACGCGAACGAGAAGCTGGAGAAGATCCAGAAGCTCGACGGCAAGGTGATGAGCCTCGAGGTCGAGGTGTCCAAGGAACCGAACCCCCGGCAGGCAGACCGTTCCGACCGGGTGGAGATCACGCTGCGCACCCGTGGCCCGGTGATCCGGGCCGAGGCCGCCGCGACCGACCCGTACGCGGCGCTCGACGTCGCGGCGAACAAGCTCGAGGCGCGGCTGCGCAAGGCGGCCGACAAGCGCCGGGTGCATCGCGGCGGCAGCCGGACACCCATGAGCGTGGCGGAGGCGACGGCCGGACTGGCCACGACCGAGTTCAACGGCACCCCGACCGGCGGGGAGACCCCCACGGGCGTGCCCACCACCAAGATCGGCGGTCGTCTCGAGGTCCAGGGTGAAGGACCGCTGGTGGTTCGCGAGAAGACGCATGCGGCAGCACCGATGACGCTCGACCAGGCCCTCTACGAGATGGAACTGATCGGGCACGACTTCTATCTGTTCATCGACTCCGACACGGAACAACCGAGTGTCGTCTACCGGCGGCACGGCTACGACTATGGCGTCATCCACCTCAAGGAGGACCCTTCCGTCGAGGATGCGCCGGCCGGCGCGGGCGGAGCGCTCCGCCGGTGAACTAGGGGTCAGTGGCGGCGCTCCCGGGCGGGAAACGACCATCGCCTGGGAGCGTCGCCGTGCTCGGGCGTGGAATCATGGCCGGACAGCCAATGTGCGGGCGGTACCGCCCGGTTGGACTGGCACGGAAAGTGCGACTACCACGGGCGCCGGCCCGAGGGGGAGGAACCGATGGCGGACAGCTTCGAGCCCGCGCCGGCCGGTGGCGCGGAGCCCGGTACGGGCGCCGCGGGGGACACGGGCGTCGCCGGCGCGCCGCGCAAGGAGCCGATCAGGGTGCTCGTGGTGGACGACCACGCCCTCTTCCGCCGCGGTCTGGAGATCGTGCTCGCGCAGGAGGAGGACATCCAGGTCGTCGGCGAGGCGGGGGACGGCGCGGAGGCGACGGAGAAGGCCGCGGATCTGCTGCCGGACATCGTGCTGATGGACGTGCGGATGCCGAGGCGGGGCGGTATCGAGGCGTGCACCTCCATCAAGGAGGTGGCCCCCAGCGCGAAGATCATCATGCTGACGATGAGCGACGAGGAGGCGGACCTCTACGAGGCCATCAAGGCCGGGGCGACCGGCTACCTCCTCAAGGAGATCTCCACGGACGAGGTGGCCACGGCGATCCGCGCGGTGGCGGACGGCCAGTCGCAGATCAGCCCGTCGATGGCGTCGAAGCTGCTCACCGAGTTCAAGTCGATGATCCAGCGCACGGACGAGCGACGGCTGGTGCCCGCCCCCCGGCTGACGGACCGTGAGCTGGAGGTGCTGAAGCTGGTCGCCACCGGCATGAACAACCGGGACATCGCCAAGGAGCTCTTCATCAGCGAGAACACGGTGAAGAACCACGTGCGGAACATCCTGGAGAAGTTGCAGCTGCACTCGCGGATGGAAGCCGTGGTGTACGCGATGCGGGAGAAGATCCTCGAGATCCGCTGAGCCGGGTTCCTGCGGTCAGGAGGCGGCGACGGCTGTGGTGAGGGCCGCGGCGAGTTCGGGGTCGTCGAGGCGTTCGATGCGGATGTCGTCGCAGCCGACCCATGTGGCGGCCTCGCGCAGCGCCTGCGCCATGGGCTCGACGGCGCGCGCGGATTCGAGTGAGACCTGACGGGCGATCAGGGTGGTTCCCTCGCGGGCCGGGTCGGCGCGGCCGACCAGCCGGCCGCCGGCCAGCAGCGGCATCGCGAAGTAGCCGTGTATGCGCCGGGGCTTGGGGACGTACGCCTCCAGGCGGTGGGTGAAGCCGAAGACGCGCTCGGTGCGGGGCCGGTCCCAGATCAGTGAGTCGAAGGGGGAGAGCAGGGTCGTGCGGTGCCGGCCGCCGCCGCGGGAGGCCTCGGCCAGGGCGGTGGGGTCGGCCCAGGCGGGCTTGCCGCCCCAGCCCCCGACCTGCACGGGGACGAGGCCGGTGTCGGCGACGACCGAGTCGACCTGCTCGCCCTTGAGGCGGTGGTAGTCGGCGAGGTCGGCCCGGGTGGCGACGCCCAGTGCCGCGCCGGCCTGGGCGACCAGGCGGCGCAGGCATTCGGTGTCGTCGATGTCGTCGTGGAAGAGGGCGTCGGGTACGGCCCGCTCGGCGAGGTCGTAGACGCGCTTCCAGCCGCGCCGCCGGGTGCAGACGACCTCGCCGGTGTCGAGCAGCCACTCCACCGCGATCTTCGTCTCGGACCAGTCCCACCAGGGGCCGCCGTTCTTGGCGCCGCCGAGTTCGGTCGAGGTCAGGGGGCCGTCGGTCTTGAGCCGGTCCAGGACGGCGGCGGTGGAGCGGTCGGCGTCCTGCAGTACGTGCCAGCGGTGGCCGCGGGCCCGCCGGGCGCGGCGGCGGAAGGAGAAGTGCGGCCATTCCTCGATGGGGAGGATGCAGGCGGCGTGCGACCAGTACTCGAAGGCGTGGTTCTCCGTCCAGTACGCGTCCTCGACGGCGGCGCGGCCGACGGCGCCGAGGCGGGCGTACGGGATGAGCTCGTGGGAGCGGGCGAGCACGGAGATGGTGTCCAGCTGCACCGCGCCCAGCCGCCGCAGGACGCCGCGGACGCCGCCGCGGCGGTCGGGGGCGCCGAGGAAGCCCTGGGCGCGCAGGGCGGTCCGGCGGGCGTCGTCGGCGGAGAGGGCCACGGGCTTCGTCATGCGCCCACCCTAGAAGGCGCCACCGACAATCCGGTCCTGGCCGGGTCCGCGGTGCCCGCCCGGCGGGCGCGCGGGGTCCGTGGCCCGGCCGGCCGGCCCGGTCATGCGCCCTGGTACGGGAGGTAGGCGGCCCCGCCGGTCAGGCCGAGGTCGGAGGGGAGCAGGGAGCCGATCCACGCGTCGCGGCGGGTGCCCTGGTGGACGATCTTGCCGCGCATGGTGCCCTCCATCCGGAAGCCGGCCTTGAGGGCGACGGCGCGGGAGCCGGCGTTGCCGGCCTCGGCGTACCACTCCAGGCGTTCCACGCCGAGTCCCTCGAAGGCCCAGTGGGCGACGGCGCGGGCGGCCTCGGCGGTGAGGCCGCGGCCGCGCTGTTCCTTGGCGGTCCAGTAGCCGAGTTCGGCCTGCCGTTCGGCGGTGTTCAGCTGGGCGAGCCGCACCAGCCCCATGGCACCCACCAGGCGTCCCTCGTCGCGCGTGGTGACGGCGAAGTTGTAGACGGTGTCGTCGCGCCAGCCGTCGGGGCAGGTCCGGGCGACGAACTCGTGCGCGTGCTCGTGGGTGTACGGGGAGGGCACGGGTGTCCAGCGGGGGATCTCCGGGTCCTGGCAGGCGATGCGGACGGCCTCGGCGTCGTCCGGTCCGAAGGGGCGCAGGACGAGACGGTCGGTGGTGAGGGTTATCGGCTCCATGGGTCGGAGTATCCCCGAGCGGGGGGTGCGGTCTCGACCGGAAAAGACCGGATCGGGGCCGCGATCGACAGGGAGAACCGCCCGGCTTGGCGACGGACCTCCCGGCCCGCTGGGGTCCTCGCTTACGATGGCCGTTGCAGCGGGGTGTGACCTGCTGTGCCAGCGCGAGAAACCGTGCCAGGCCCGACCGGCAAGGAGCCAGCCTACGTGTCCGTCCTCAACAAGATCCTGCGTGCAGGCGAAGGCAAGATCCTGCGCAAGCTGCACCGCATCGCGGACCAGGTCAATTCCATTGAAGAGGACTTCGTCAATCTGACGGACGCCGAGCTGAGGGCCCTCACGGACGAGTACAAGGAGCGCTACGCCGACGGCGAGAGCCTGGACGACCTGCTCCCCGAGGCGTTCGCCACCGTCCGCGAGGCAGCCAAGCGCGTCCTGGGTCAGCGGCATTACGACGTCCAGATCATGGGTGGTGCGGCGCTGCACCTCGGTTATGTCGCCGAGATGCGCACCGGCGAGGGCAAGACCCTGGTCGGTACGCTGCCGACGTATCTGAACGCGCTGTCCGGCAAGGGCGTGCACCTGATCACCACCAACGACTACCTCGCCGAGCGCGACTCGGAGTGGATGGGCCGGGTGCACCGCTTCCTGGGCCTGGAGGTCGGTTGCATCCTGGCGAACATGACCCCGGCGCAGCGCCGCGAGCAGTACGCCTGTGACATCACCTACGGCACGAACAACGAGTTCGGCTTCGACTACCTGCGCGACAACATGGCGTGGTCGAAGGACGAACTGGTGCAGCGCGGTCACAACTTCGCGGTGGTGGACGAGGTGGACTCGATCCTCATCGACGAGGCCCGTACCCCGCTGATCATCTCGGGCCCGGCGGACCAGGCCACGAAGTGGTACTCGGACTTCGCCCGCCTGGTGACCCGCCTGAAGGCCGGCGAGGCCGGCAGCATGGGCAAGGCCGAGACCGGCGACTACGACTTCGACGAGAAGAAGCGCACCGTCGCCATCCACGAGGCCGGCGTGTCCAAGGTCGAGGACTGGCTGGGCATCGACAACCTCTACGAGTCGGTGAACACCCCGCTGGTGGGCTACCTGAACAACGCCATCAAGGCCAAGGAGCTCTACAAGAAGGACAAGGACTACGTCGTCATGGACGGCGAAGTCATGATCGTCGACGAGCACACCGGCCGTATCCTGGCCGGCCGCCGCTACAACGAGGGCATGCACCAGGCGATCGAGGCGAAGGAGGGGGTGGACATCAAGGACGAGAACCAGACGCTCGCCACGATCACCCTCCAGAACTTCTTCCGCCTGTACTCCAAGCTCTCGGGCATGACCGGTACGGCGATGACCGAGGCCGCGGAGTTCCACCAGATCTACAAGCTCGGCGTGGTCCCGATCCCGACCAACCGGTCCGTGCAGCGCAAGGACCGGGCGGACCTGATCTACCGCACCGAGGAGGCGAAGTTCGCCGCGGTCGTCGACGACATCGTCGAGAAGCACGAGAAGGGCCAGCCGGTCCTGGTCGGCACCACCTCGGTCGAGAAGTCCGAGTACCTGTCGCAGCAGCTGAACAAGCGCGGCGTCCCGCACGAGGTGCTGAACGCCAAGCAGCACGAGCGCGAGGCCTCGATCGTCGCGCAGGCCGGCCGCAAGGGCGCCGTCACGGTGGCCACCAACATGGCCGGCCGTGGTACGGACATCAAGCTGGGCGGCAACCCGGACGACCTGGCCGAGGCGGAGCTGCGGCAGCGCGGCCTGGACCCGGTGGAGCACGTCGAGGAATGGGCGGCGGCCCTGCCGGAGGCGCTGGAGCGCGCCGAGGCGGCGGTCAAGGCCGAGTTCGAGGAGGTCAAGGAGCTCGGCGGCCTTTATGTGCTGGGCACCGAGCGCCACGAGTCGCGGCGCATCGACAACCAGCTGCGCGGCCGCAGCGGCCGTCAGGGCGACCCGGGCGAGTCCCGCTTCTACCTCTCCCTCGGTGACGACCTGATGCGCCTGTTCAAGGCGCAGATGGTGGAGCGCGTGATGGCGATGGCCAACGTTCCCGACGACGTGCCGATCGAGAACAAGATGGTGACCCGCGCCATCGCCTCCGCCCAGTCGCAGGTCGAGCAGCAGAACTTCGAGATCCGCAAGAACGTCCTGAAGTACGACGAGGTGCTCAACCGGCAGCGCGAGGTCATCTACGGCGAGCGCCGCCGCGTCCTGGAGGGCGAGGACCTGCACGAGCAGGTGCAGCACTTCATGGACGACACGATCGACGACTACATCGCGATCGAGACCGCCGAGGGCTTCGCCGAGGACTGGGACCTGGACCGGCTGTGGGGTGCCTTCAAGCAGCTCTACCCGGTCACGGTGACCGTGGAGGACCTGGAGGACGCCGCGGGCGACCGGGCGGGCATCACCGCGGACTTCATCGCGGAGATGGTCAAGGACGACATCCACGAGCAGTACGACGGGCGGGAGCAGCAGCTCGGCTCGGAGATCATGCGCGAGCTGGAGCGGCGCGTGGTGCTGTCGGTGCTGGACCGCAAGTGGCGTGAGCACCTGTACGAGATGGACTACCTGCAGGAGGGCATCGGCCTGCGGGCGATGGCGCAGCGCGACCCGCTGGTGGAGTACCAGCGCGAGGGCTACGACATGTTCAAGGCCATGATGGACGGCATCAAGGAGGAGTCCGTCGGCTACCTGTTCAACCTGGAGGTCCAGGTCGAGCAGCAGGTCGAGGAGGTGCCGGTGGACGCCGGCGGCCCGCAGGACGCGGCTCCGACGCTGGTCAAGCAGGACGCCCGTCCGGAGATCCGGGCCAAGGGGCTGGAGGCCCCGAAGCGGGCCGACCGGCTGCACTTCTCCGCTCCCACGGTGGACGGCGAGGGCGGTGTCGTCGAGGGCGACTTCGAGAGCGACGCGGGCGCGGAGTCGGACGGCCTGACGCGGGCGGAGCGCCGCCGCGCGGCCAAGGGCGGCCGGCGCCGCAAGAAGTAGCGGTCACGCGTTCCGGGGCCGGACTCCTGACGGGGTCCGGCCCCGGCGCGTGTCCAGGCCCCGGCGCGTGTCCCGGCGCCGGCCCCGGCTCGCGCTCCGGCGGGGTCAGTGCGCCTCGACGGCGGCGCAGCGCCAGCCGGCGGTGCCGGCGCGTGCCGGCCCCTCACGTCCCGGTGCCGCTGCCGGTGCCTCGCGGCCCGCGCGCTCCAGCCGGAAGGCGAGGGCGCGTGCGACGTGCGGGGTGAGCAGGACGACGGCGCTGACCTCGACGGCCGCGCCGTCGAGGACGGGGGAGACGTGCGGCGGCCCCAGCAGCCGCGGCAGGTGGCCGCGGGAGACGTAGCGCCAGTCGGCGCGGGCTCCCACCAGGTCCCAGAGCCGGTCGTAGGCCTCGGGCCGCATCCGTCCGGCGAGGCTGGTGATGGGCCGTCGTCCGGTGAGGACCTCCAGCAGCCGCCCGGCGAACCAGACGTGCGGCGGCAGGGCGGTGACGTGCCGCGCCGGTGAGGGCGCCGGCGCGGACGCGGGCATGGGCGTGAGGACAGGCATGGTGTGGACCCCCGTGGTCTACCGACTGGTAACCGGGTTCTACGGGGACGGGTGCGGCCGGGGGAAGCCGGGCCGGCGATGTCCGGGAGGCGGTGCGGGATTCACCTATCAGGGGTGGTGCGCCCGTATGCTGACGCCATGCGCGTCTACATCCCCACGACCCTCCCAGGCCTGGCCGAGGCGCACAAGGCGGGTGAGCTGGGCCCCGCCCCGCTGGACGCCTTCGCCGTCACCCCGAGCCTGCGCGAGTGGTACGTCTCCGACGACATCGAGGAACTGGAGTACGCCGCGCTGACGCGCGCCGCCCAGGCCTCCCTGCGCCAGCTGGCCGCCACCCCGGACGCGCCCAGGCGCCGCGTGGTGGTCGCGGTGGACGTCGCCGACGCCGCCGTCGCCTTCGACCCCGACCGCGGCCTGGACCCCTCGGCGCTGGGCGCGGTGCGGCTGGCCGCACCCGTGCCGATGACGAGGGCGGCCGCCGTCCACGCCGACGCCGACGACGCCGAGCAGGACGTCACGGCGGCCGCCGACGCCCTCGGCGCTGCCGACGCGGGCGACGACGACGCCCGCTTCACCGTCGACGGAGCCGAGGACCACGAGCTGCTCTGGTACGCCACTCAGGAGATCACCTCGCTCATTGCGTGAGGTGACCGCGCGAACACGCCGTGAGTGGATTTGACCTGGGCACTTGCCTTGAGGACATGGGGTCTGGGTACGGTTTCGGGTGTGAACGCGCATCTCGTGTGGGACTGGAACGGCACGCTGCTCCATGACATCGACGCGGTGATCGAGGCGACCAACGCCTCCTTCGCCGAGATCGGGCTGCCGCGGATCACGCTGGAGCGTTACCGCGAGCTGTACTGCGTGCCGGTGCCCCTGTTCTACGAGCGGCTCATGGGCCGGCTGCCCACCGACGAGGAGTGGGAGGTGATGGACGACATCTTCCATCGCCACTACTGGACCCTCGCCGGTACGTGCGGCCTCGCCGAGGGGGCGGCGGAGATCCTGGCGCGGCGCCGCTACGAGGGGCTGACGCAGTCGCTGTGCTCCCTGGCGCCCCACGATCGGCTGATACCGATCCTGCGCACGCACGGCATCGAGAACCACTTCCTTCGGGTGGACGGCCGCACCCAGGGCAGCCACAGCGGCAAGTCCGAGCAGATGGCGCGGCACGTCGCGGCGATGGAGGGCATAGCGGCGGACCGCATGGTGGTCATCGGCGACGCCGTCGACGACGCCGTGGCCGCCCGCCACGTCGGGGCCATGGCGGTGCTCTACACCGGCGGCTCGCACAGCCGGGCCAGCCTGGAGACCGCGGGGGTGCCCGTGGTGGACACCCTGGAGCAGGCCGTGGAGACCGCCGAGGCCCTGGTCGCCGCCTGAGCCCGGCCCACGGCGGCCGTCCGACCGATCGCCGTTTGCCCGGCTGCCCGGGCCCCGCCGGGGACCCGGGCACCGGCCGTCAGGCCACCGGCGCCTTGGAGCGCAGCACGGTGAGGAACTCGCGCATCCACGCCGGGTGGTCCGGCCAGGCACGCGAGGAGACCACGACGCCGTCGACGACGGCCTCGGAGTCCTGGAAGCTCGCGCCGGCCGCCTCCATGTCCATCTCCAGCGCCGGGTAGGCGGTGACGCGGCGCCCGCTGAGGGCGCCCACGGCGGCCGTCAGCAGGGGGCCGTGGCAGATCTGCGCGACGGGCTTGTCGGCGTCGAAGAACGCCTTGAGGACCTTGCGCAGCTCCGGGTCGTTGCGCAGGTACTCGGGAGCGCGCCCGCCGGGGATGACCAGGGCCGCGTACTCGCCGGGTTCGACGTCCGCGAAGGACAGGTCGGCCGGCCAGGTGTAGCCGGGCTTCTCGGTGTAGGTGTCGAAGCCGTCCTCGAAGTCGTGGACGACGAACCTGAGCTTCTTGCGGCTGGGGGCCGCGATGTGCACCTCGTACCCCTCTTCGAGGAGCCGTTGGTAGGGGTACATGACTTCCAGCGATTCCGCCGCGTCGCCGGTCACGATCAGGATCTTGGTGGCCATGGCTGGGTGTCCCGCCTCTCGCCGTCTGTTGTCCGTCTGCTGTCCGTCCGCTGCGTGCTGCTGCCGTCCGCCGTTCCGCGCCGATGCCGTGTGAACGTCCTGGTACATCTCCGTGACGCTCCCCTCCTCAACCTGCACCCGGCCGGCCGGACTGTCCAGTTCGTCAAAGATTGGTTCGTGGTTTTGTACACAAAGAGCCCCTGACAGCCCCCCCGGCCGTAGCGATAGCCTTACAGCGTGATCAGCGCTGATCCATCGATCACCATCACCTACGTCACGCAATGGCGCGCGACAGGAGCATGAGGACATGCAGACCAAGCTGGACGAAGCAAAGGCCGAGCTGCTCGCACGGGCGGCCCGGGTAGCTGAGAACAGCCCGGCGGGGGGACAACCTGGCCAGGGCCTCGAGAAGGAGGCGCTGGGAGCCTTCCTTCAGCGCTACTACCTGCACAGCGCCCCGGAGGACCTGCTCGACCGCGACCCGGTGGACGTCTTCGGCGCAGCCGTGTCCCACCACCGTCTCGCCGAGGTGCGCCCGCAGGGGACGGCCAACGTCCGCGTGCACACCCCCTCGGTGGAGGAGAACGGCTGGACGTGCAGCCACACCGTCGTCGAGGTGGTCACCGACGACATGCCGTTCCTGGTCGACTCCGTCACCAACGAGCTGTCCCGTCAGGACCGCGCGATCCACGTCGTCGTCCACCCGCAGATGCTGGTGCGCCGTGACGTGACCGGGAAGCTGCTGGAGGTGCTGGACGCCGCGCCGGGCGACGCCTCCGGTGTGCCGCACGACGTGCTGGTCGAGTCCTGGATCCATGTGGAGATCGACCGCGAGACCGACCGCGACGACCTGAAGCAGATCACCGCGGACCTGCGCCGGGTCCTGTCCGACGTCCGCGAGACCGTCGAGGACTGGCAGAAGATGCGCGACGCCGCGCTGCGCATCGCCGACGAGCTGGCCGCGACCCCGCCCGCGCTGCCCGAGCAGGAGGTCGGCGAGGCCTGGGAGCTGCTGCGCTGGCTCTCCGAGGACCACTTCACCTTCCTCGGCTACCGTGAGTACGCGCTGACCACGGAGACCACCCCCGAGGGCGAGGAGGACGTGCTCACCGCCGTCCCCGGCACCGGCCTGGGCATCCTGCGCTCCGACCCGCAGCACCGCGTGGAGGAGTCCGAGAGCGGCCAGGCGGTCTCGCCGTCCTTCAACCGGCTGCCCGCGGACGCCCGCAAGAAGGCCCGCGAGCACAAGCTGCTGATCCTCACCAAGGCCAACAGCCGTTCCACCGTGCACCGCCCGTCCTACCTCGACTACATCGGGGTGAAGAAGTTCGACGCCGACGGCAACGTCGTCGGCGAGCGCCGCTTCCTCGGCCTGTTCTCCTCGGCCGCCTACACCGAGTCCGTGCGCCGCGTGCCGGTGATCCGCCGCAAGGTGCAGGAGGTGCTGGACGGCGCGGGCTTCTCGCCGGACAGCCACGACGGCCGTGACCTGCTGCAGATCCTGGAGACCTACCCGCGCGACGAGCTCTTCCAGACCGGGCCGGACGAGCTGCGCGAGATCGTCACCAGCGTGCTCTACCTGCAGGAGCGCCGCCGGCTGCGGCTGTTCCTGCGCCAGGACGAGTACGGCCGCTACTTCTCGGCGCTGGTCTACCTGCCCCGCGACCGCTACACCACGGGCGTGCGGCTGCGGCTGACGGACATCCTCAAGGAGGAGCTGAACGGCGTCACCGCCGACTTCACCGCCTGGAACACCGAGTCGGTGCTCTCCCGGCTGCACTTCGTGGTCCGCGTCGCGTCCGGCACCGCGCTGCCGCACCTGACCGAGCGCGACGTCGAGCGGATCGAGAACCGGCTCGCCGACGCGGCCCGCTCCTGGGCGGACGGCTTCGCCGAGGCGCTGACCTCGGAGTGCGGCGAGGAGCGCGCGGCCGAGCTGACCCGCCGCTACGCGCACGCCTTCCCCGACGGCTACCGCGCCGACTTCACGCCCCGCGCGGCCGTCGCGGACCTGCAGCACCTGGAGCGGCTCAACGGCGAGGACTTCTGCCTCAGCCTGTACGAGCCGGTCGGCGCCGCACCCGACGAGCGCCGCTTCAAGATCTACCGCACCGGCGCCCCCGTCTCGCTGTCCGCGGTGCTGCCCGTGCTGCAGCGCCTGGGCGTCGAGGTCATCGACGAGCGCCCGTACGAGATGCGCCGCGCCGACGGCACCCGCGCCTGGATCTACGACTTCGGGCTGCGCATCGACCCCTCGCTCGGCGACCTCGGCGACGACGCCCGTGAGCGCTTCCAGGACGCCTTCACCGCGACCTGGACCGGGCAGGCCGAGAACGACGGCTTCAACTCGCTGGTGCTGCGCGCCGGCCTGTCCTGGCGCCAGGCGATGGTGCTGCGGGCGTACGCCAAGTACCTGCGGCAGGCCGGCACGGCCTTCTCCCAGGACTACATGGAGGACACCCTCCGCAACAACGTCCACACCACCCGGCTGCTGGTCAACCTCTTCCAGGCCCGGCTCTCCCCGGACCACCAGCGGGCCGGCAGCGAGCTGACCGACGCCCTGCTGGAGGAGGTGGACGCCGCCTTGGAGCAGGTCGCCAGCCTGGACGAGGACCGCATCCTGCGCTCCTTCCTGACCCTGATCAAGGCGACGCTGCGCACCAACTACTTCCAGCGCGCCGACGGCGGCAGGCCGCACTCCTACGTGTCGATGAAGTTCGACCCGCAGGCCATCCCGGACCTGCCCGCGCCGCGCCCGGCGTACGAGATCTGGGTGTACTCGCCGCGCGTGGAGGGCGTGCACCTGCGCTTCGGCAAGGTCGCCCGCGGCGGCCTGCGCTGGTCCGACCGGCGCGAGGACTTCCGTACCGAGATCCTCGGCCTGGTCAAGGCGCAGATGGTGAAGAACACCGTCATCGTGCCGGTCGGCGCCAAGGGCGGCTTCGTCGCCAAGCAGCTGCCGGACCCGTCCGCCGACCGCGAGGCGTGGCTGGCGGAGGGCATCGCGTCCTACAAGACGTTCATCTCCGGTCTGCTCGACGTCACCGACAACCTGGTCGGGGGCCAGGTCGTGCCGCCGGCCGACGTGGTCCGCCACGACGGCGACGACACCTACCTGGTGGTCGCCGCGGACAAGGGCACCGCGTCCTTCTCGGACATCGCCAACGAGGTCGCCACCTCCTACGGCTTCTGGCTCGGCGACGCCTTCGCCTCCGGCGGCTCGGTCGGCTACGACCACAAGAAGATGGGGATCACCGCCCGCGGCGCGTGGGAGTCGGTCAAGCGGCACTTCCGCGAGATGGGCCACGACACCCAGAGCGAGGACTTCACCGTCGTCGGCGTCGGCGACATGTCCGGTGACGTCTTCGGCAACGGCATGCTGCTCAGCGAGCACATTCGGCTGGTCGCCGCCTTCGACCACCGGCACATCTTCATCGACCCCGTGCCGGACGCGGCGACCTCGTACGCCGAGCGCCGCCGGATGTTCGAGCTGCCGCGCTCCTCGTGGGCGGACTACGACACCAAGCTGATCTCGCACGGCGGCGGGGTCTTCCCGCGCAGCGCCAAGGCGATCGCGCTGACCCCGCAGATCCGCAAGGCGCTCGGCATCGACCAGCCGGTGGCGAAGATGACCCCGGCCGACCTGATGAGGGCGATCCTCAAGGCCCCGGTGGACCTGCTGTGGAACGGCGGCATCGGCACCTATGTGAAGGCCGCCACCGAGACCCACCCGGACGTCGGCGACAAGGCCAATGACGCGATCCGCGTGGACGGCGGCGAGCTGCGCGTCAAGGTCGTCGGCGAGGGCGGCAACCTGGGCCTGACCCAGCTCGGCCGGATCGAGTTCGCCCAGTCCGGCGGCCGGGTCAACACCGACGCGATCGACAACAGCGCCGGTGTGGACGCCTCCGACCACGAGGTCAACATCAAGATCCTGGTCAACGCGGTCGTCGCCGACGGCGACATGACGGTCAAGCAGCGCAACTCGCTGCTGGCCGAGATGACCGACGAGGTCGGCTCCCTGGTGCTGCGCAACAACTACGCGCAGAACGTGGCCCTGGCCAACGGCATGGCCCAGTCCGCCAGCCTGCTCCACGCCCATCAGCGCTACCTGCGCAAGCTGGTCCGCGAGGGCAAGCTGGACCGGGCCCTGGAGTTCCTGCCCTCCGACCGGCAGATCCGCGAGCGGCTGAACGCCGGTCACGGCCTGACCCTGCCGGAGATGGCCGTCCTCCTGGCCTACACGAAGATCACCGTGGCGGAGGAGCTGCTCGGCACCGGCCTGCCCGACGACCCGTACCTGCGGCAGCTGCTCGACGCGTACTTCCCCAAGGCGCTGCACGAGCGGTTCCAGGGGCAGATCGACGGGCACGCGCTGCGGCGCGAGATCGTGACGACGGTGCTGGTCAACGACACCGTCAACACCGGCGGCACCACCTTCCTGCACCGCTTCAAGGAGGAGACCGGGGCCACCACCGAGGAGATCGTGCGGGCGCACACCGCCGCCCGCGCCATCTTCGCCCTGGGCGGCATCTGGGACGAGGTGGAGGCGCTCGACACGGTCGTGCCGGCCGACGTCCAGACCCGGATCCGGCTGCACTCGCGGCGGCTGGTCGAGCGGGGCACCCGCTGGCTGCTGAACAACCGGCCGCAGCCGCTGGCGATCGCCGAGACGATCGACTTCTTCCGCGAGGGCGTCGCCACGGTGTGGGCGGTGCTGCCGAAGCTGCTGCGCGGCGCGGATCTGGAGTGGTACGAGTCGATCCACGACGAGCTGACCGGCGCGGGCGTGCCGGAGGAGCTGGCGACGCGGGTCGCCGGGCTCTCCTCGGCCTTCCCGACGCTCGACATCGTCGACGTCGCCGACCGGACCGGCAAGGACCCGCTGGCGGTCGCCGAGGTCTACTACGACCTCGCCGACCGGCTGCAGATCACGCAGCTGCTCGACCGGATCATCGAGCTGCCGCGCGCCGACCGCTGGCACTCCATGGCCCGTGCGTCGATCCGCGAGGACCTGTTCGCGGCGCACGCGGCACTCACCCAGGACGTGCTGTCCGTCGGCAACGGCTCCTCCACCCCGGAGCAGCGCTACCAGGCGTGGGAGGAGTCCAACAGCGCGCTGATCGGGCGTGCCAGGACGACCCTGGACGAGATCCAGGGCTCGGAGACCTTCGACCTGGCGAACCTGTCGGTGGCGATGCGGACGATCCGCTCGCTGCTGCGCGCCCGCCGCTGACGCGTACGACCGCGACACGACGACGGCAGGGGCCGGGGAGCACGCTCCCCGGCCCCTGCCGCGTGGCGGGGCTCAGCCGACCCGGTAGAGCCGTTCACCGGTGCGCGGGCCCTGGGCGACCTGGACGCCTCCCGGCGGGGCGGGCTCGCCGGGCTCGGTCATCACCCACTTCACGTGGTAGCGGCGGGCGATGTCCAGGCGCTGGTCCACGGGCGTGGAGGGGGCCAGGTAGGCGCGTACGTCGGCCGCGCGGCGCTCGCGGTCGGCCGCCGTGGTCGACGGGTCCGGCCAGGCCGGTGAGACGAGGAACGCGCCGTAGGCCGGCATGACGTGCGTCGGGTTGTACCCGTCGGTTAGGAGCACGTCGCCGGCGGCGATGTGCTCCTGCGCCCACAGGTAGCTGGGCCAGGTGCTCAGCCGCTGCAGGTGCAGCGCGGGCGGGACGTAGCGTGCCGGGACGACCGCGCCCGCCTGCGCGAGCAGTCCCGCGCAGGCCGCGACCGCCGTCAGCGGCGCCAGCACGCGGCGCAGCCCGGTCCACGGCGGGGCCTCGGCCAGCTCGATCGCCAGCGCGAACTGCAGCGGCACCAGCAGCAGCCCGAAGATCCGACCGAAGGAGTAGGAGCCGCTGAGCCAGCCGTACGCGGCGACGGCGCAGTCCGCGGCGAACATCAGCACCAGCGGGTCGAAGCGGTTGACGCGCAGCCGGTACAGCAGGGCCGGCAGCCCGGCCAGGGCCAGGCCGTACCACTGCCACAGGTTCGCGTACAGCCGCTGGTGGACGTCGTCGACGGTGGGGTCGCCGAGGAGGGAGGAGAGGCTGAAGTAGGGCCACCAGGCGGCGACGGCGAAGGCGACCGCGCCGGTCAGCGCCCAGCGGCCGAGGACCCCGGCGGCGACCGGCATGCGCTGCATGCCGATGACGATGGCGAGCACGCCGATGACGGTGCCCATCGCCGTGAAGGGGTGCACCAGCAGCACGGTCCCGACGAGCAGCCCGAGCCAGGCGTGCAGCCAGGTCCCCGCGACGCCGCGCCGGGCCGCCCGCGCGGTGAGCGCCCACACCCAGAACGTCACGCCGACGGCGAAGGCGCTGGGGTAGGTCAGCCCCCTGATCATCGACTGCAGGCCGAGGAAGCCGCTCCACTCCTTGTACTGCGGCCCCCACAGCAGCACGAACGCGGCGAGCGCCAGCACCGGCGCCCAGCGCCGGCGGCTCAGTTCCCGGGTGAAGGCGCCGATGCCGGTGACGATCAGCGCCAGGTTGACCGGGCCGCACCCCTTGAGCAGTTGCCAGCCCGGTACGCCGGTCAGCTTCGACAGCAGCCCCAGCACCACGGTGTACGGGGTGAAGTAGGGGCTGCCGGTGCCCGGCACGTCGAGCAGCGGGTTGGCCGGGTGCAGCCAGTCGGCGGCGATCCGCTCGATCGCGGCGGCGTGCTGGCCGAAGTCGGAGGCGAGGGGGGACTGCCAGGTGCGGTAGGCCACCACCGCCCAGAAGAGGGTGCCGAGGATCAGGTACGGCGTGGGCCGGCGCGCGTCCCGCAACTCGTACGCCTGGGTCCGCCAGTCCCGCTGGGTCAGCACGCCGGTCACCGCAGCCCTCCCGGCCCTCGTCCGCTCGTCACCTCGATGCTTGATCGTGAGGGGCGCCGCTGCATCCCGGCGGGGCCCGTACGGGGCGTCGCCACGGCGTCGCTACGGCTGCGCTACGGCTGCGCGGCGGCCTCCTGCGGCCCGGAGCGCGGCTCCGCGGGCGGGGCGGCGCCGACCAGGAGCGCCGGCGCCGGTGCGGGGGTGCGGGCATCCAGGGGCACGAGGGGCAGCGGCTCGGTCTCGCCGAGGAAGACCCGCCGTACGACCCGCTCGGCGGCCCGGCCGTCGTCGAAGGCGCAGAAGCGGCGGCGGAACGCGGCTCGCAGCCGGGCCGCCTCCGGGCTGTTCCAGGTGCCGTCGCGGAAGGCCGCGATCAGCTCGTCGTCGCTGGTGGAGACCGCGCCGGGGGTGTCGCCCGGGGCGCCGGACAGCAGGTCGAAGTAGACGCCGCGGCTGGCCCGGTAGACCGGCCAGTCGTCGGCGTGGACGACGATGGGACGGTCGAGGAGCGCGTAGTCGAACATGATCGACGAGTAGTCGGTGACGAGGGCGTCGGCCGCCAGGCACAGCTGCTCGACCGACGGGTGCCGGGACACGTCGACCAGCAGCCCCTCCTCGTGCAGCGCCTTCAGCCGGGCGTCCTCGCCGTGGAAGTAGTGGATGCGGGTCAGCAGGACGAAGTCCTCGCCGAGCGCCCGGCACACCCGCTCCACGTCCAGCCGCGGCACGAAGTTCCGCTGGTAGTCGCGGGTCGTCGGCGCGTACAGGACCGCGGTGCGCCCGGGGGCGATGCCCAGGGCCGCGCGGGCGTGGGCGACCTCGGCGGCGCCGGCCGTCAGGAAGACGTCGTTGCGCGGGTAGCCGGTCTCCAGGTGCTGCCAGGAGGAGGGGTAGACGCGCTCCCAGATCTCGCTGGAGTGCGGGTTGGAGGACAGGCTGTAGTCCCAGCGGTCCACCCGTTCCAGCAGCCGGCGGAAGCTCATGCCCTTGGCCGAGGCGGGGTAGCGCTGCTGGTCGATGCCCATCTTCTTCAGCGGGGTGCCGTGGTGGGTCTGCAGGTGGACGCTGCCGGGCCGCTTGCGGACGTCGTTGGGGAAGTTGACGTTGCTGATCAGGTACGTGGCCCGGGCCATCAGCCGCCAGTAGCGCCGGGTGCGCGGTACCACGTAGTCCACGCCCTTGGGCACCCGCGGCACGTCGGACTTGCGGACCAGCCACACCCCGTGGACGCCCGGGGCGATCTCCCGCGCCTTGTGGTAGATCGCGGCCGGGTTGCAGAACACCCCGCGGTCCCAGTACGCCGAGTACACCGCGAGGTTGGGGTCGAGCGGCCGCCGCAGGTGGTAGGCGTACAGGGCGGCCTTGGCCCGCTGCGCGACCTGCCGGCGCAGCGACCGCCTGCGCCGGGTCAGTTCCTTGCGGGCCCCGCGCGGTACGTCTCCCAGCCGGGCCAGCAGCCAGCTGCCGCGGGCCAGCCGCGCGTAGCCGAGGGCCTTGTCGGCGGGTGGTGCGAAGCCCTCCGGGACGTGGCGGGCGTACCAGCGGGCCGCGAGCCGGAAGAACTCGCGGCGCAGCCGCGGCGGGATCCGGTCGGGGTTGCCGAGGCAGAACAGGAAGTGGCTGACGGCCCGTTCGAACAGCATCGGCCGCAGTGGCGCGAGGTGCTCGCGGCCGGGCGCGTCGAGGAAGTCGAAGAGCCGGGTGTACTGGTCGAGGATGACGAAGTGGTTGCGGCCCGGGCTGCGGGTGCTGGCGCCGCTGCGCCGCTGCCGGTACTCCAGCACCACCCGGGCCAGGCAGGAGATCCGCTCGGCGCTGAGCATCGTCTTGTAGGAGACGAGGGCGTCCTCGTAGATGCCGTCGCTGAAGGAGAAGCCGTGCTCCCCGTAGAAGGCGCGGCGGTAGACGCGGTTGGAGGTGATCGCGAACAGCCGCAGGAACTCGGGGCGTTCGATGATCCGGAAGACATCGGTGCCGGCCGAGGCGAGCAGTCCCCCGAAGACGCTCTTCTCGGCGGCCTCCCACCAGTAGGTGCGCACATGGTCGAAGTACAGGATGTCCGGGTCGCCGTCCTGCTTCAGCCGCTCGGCGACCGCCTCCAGGGAGCCGGGGGCGAGGGTGTCGTCGCCGTCGAGGAAGAGCAGGTAGTCGCCGGTGGCGCGCTCCGCGCCGGTGTTGCGGGCCCGCCCCACGCCCTGGTTCTCCTCGTGGTGCAGCGCGATCACCCGCGAGTCGCGTGCCGCGTACTCGTCGAGGATGCGGCCGCAGTGGTCCGGCGAGCGGTCGTCGACCGCGATCACCTCGAGGTCGGGCAGTGACTGCGACAGCACCGAGTCGAGGCAGGCACGCAGATAGCCCTGCACCTGGTGGACCGGGACGATGACGGAGAAGCGGGGCATGTGGATCCTGGGTTCCCTCAGGGGCGGTGACGGTCGGGTTCGAGCAGCCGGTCGACGGCGCGGGCCGCCGCACCGCCGTCGTCGAGGTGGCAGAAGGTCGCGCGGAAGTGGGCGTACGCGTCGGCGCTGTGCCGTGCCACGGTGCCGAGGTCGCGCAGCGCGCCCGCCAGTTCGGCGGTCGACTGCAGCAGCGGGCCGGGGGCCTGGGCCTCGAAGTCGGGGTAGAAGCCGCGCAGGGTGTCGCGGAAGTGCTCCAGGTCGGGGACGAGGAAGAGCATCGGGCGGCCGGTGTTGGCGAAGTCGGCCGCCGGTGACGCGTAGTCGGTGACCAGGACGTCGGTGGCCAGCAGCAGCTCCGCCACGTCCGGGTGGGAGGACACGTCGCGCACGAACCCGGAGCGCGGGGTGCGGACGCGGTCGGCGACCAGGGGGTGCGAGCGGAAGAGCAGCACATGGTCGGCGCCCAGGGCGCGTTCGGCCTCCTCCAGGTCCAGGTACGGCGACATGCGGTAGTGCTCGGCGTCGTACGCCAGGTCGTCGCGGCGCGTCGGCGCGTACAGCACGACGGTGCGGTCCCTGGGGATCCGCAGCCGGTCGCGCAGCGCGGCGGCGACCTTGTCGCGGTCGTCGGCGAAGAGCACGTCGGTACGGGGCAGTCCCGTCTCGGCGACCGGGCCGTCGTAGCCGAGCGCGGCGCGCAGCAGCGGGGTGCTCTGGGCGTTCGGCGACAGCAGCAGGCTCCACTGGGCGCCCGGGTCGCGCGGCGGGCGGGGCAGGTGCACCAGGTCCGCGCACAGGGTCCCGGCGAGGTCCCGGCCGGTCCGCTTGAGGGGGGTGCCGTGCCAGGTCTGCAGCACGGTCTGGTCCGGACGGCGCACGAACCACGCCGGCAGGTGCGTGTTGGTGACGACGTAGCGGCAGCGGGCGAGCGCCTCGTACCAGGCCGCGCTGTGCAGCACGACGGGCCGTGCGGTCGCCGGCGGGGGAGCCTGGCCGTCCCTGACCACCCACAGGTGCTCCAGGCCGTCCGCCGCGCGGCGGCGCAGCAGTTCCTCGTGGACGGCGCGCGGCGAGTCCCCGTACGCCCGCCCGTCGAAGGCGCTGTAGAGCACCGCCTCGCGGCGCGGCAGGCCTCGGGTGCGGGGGTGGTGGTTCTCGCGCAGCACCCGCTGCCGGTACGGGCCGCGCTGCGGCTCGGGCACCGTGGGCCGGGCGTCGAGGAACAGCCGGTCGTGGAAGCGGCGGTCCACGGAGAAGGACTTGCCGCCCGCTTCCGCCGCCATCGGCAGCGCCTCGAAGACCCCGGGCGCGACCCGCACCGCCGCTTCCGTGCCGGCCCCGTCGCGCAGGTGCAGGTACCAGCGGCCGGCGGGCAGCGGGACGGTGCCGGCGAGGGACTCCAGCGTCCCGGGCCGCAGGGTGGCGGTGAACCGGCGCCCCCCGTGCGGGCCCGGCCCCTCCTCCGGTGGACGCGGCAGCGGCGGGATGGCGCTGGACGGCGGCGGGAGGCCGGGCCGCCGTCCCGGTACGCCGTCGGCCTGGACGGCGACGGCGTGCTCCACGCGGTGGGTGCCGTGCCGCAGCACCAGTTCGGCCGGGCCGGGCGCGGAGCCGGGGGCGAGGCGGCCGGCGACGACCAGGGCGCCCTCGGCGGTCCAGCCGATGGCGTCGGCCACCGGCTGCGGGGTGCGGTCGCGCAGCACCAGCTTCCCCGACGCCTTCGCCTCCACGAGCAGCCGCCGCGGCGTCCCCCCGAGGCGGGGGTCGGTGCCCAGGTCGTAGTGCCCGGCGGGCAGCGCCCCGTCGAGGTGGACGGGGTCGGCGTGCCCGGGGCGCAGCAGGGCGACGTCCCAGCTGTCGGTGTCCTCGGGACGGATCTCCTTCGGCCCGGCGTCCAGCGCGGGCCGGGCGCCCGCCAGGTCGGCGAGGGGCACGCGGGCCCGGCGGACGCCGTCGTCCGCCTCCCCGGAGGCCAGGGGCTCCAGCGGGTACTCCAGAACGGTGGGCGTCGCGGAGTGGGTCAGCCGTACCGCCGTGGCCTGGGGCGCGCCCGTGAAGTCCAGCTCCACCGAGGTGCCGTCGGCGGACGGCCGGTGCGCGGACAGCCGCCGCACCTCCGGCTCCACCGACAGGTGCAGCCGGCCCTGCCGGTAGTACGGCACGAGCCGCATGCCGCCGCCGGCCGCGTACGACGGCGGGGACGCCCCCGAGCCGGCGTCCGCGGCCCGCAGCCCCGCCCTGCGGATGACCCCCTTCGCCGCGACGACCACCCCGAGCCGCCAGCGGCCGCCGGCCCGGGGTTCGCCCTGGCGGCGGCCGGTGGTCAGCCGCGCCGGGTCGATCGTGATCTCGAAGCCCGACCAGTCGTAGCAGTGTTCCTCCTGGCGCGAGTTGAGGGTCGCGGCCGGCTCCTGCCGGATCCTGACGGGCAGCAGCACCACCTTCGCCCGGCGGCCGTGGCCGTGGACGGCGACGGCGGTGATGTGCGCGGCACCCTTGCGGTCCGCGTCGATGTTGCGCAGGTAGGCGTAGCCGCGCAGGACGAGCCGGCCGTTCTCCCGCACCACCTCGCGCACCCGCGCCCGCACGGGGAAGTCCGCGCGCCGCAGCCGGGCCGCCGCGGCCGGCAGGGCGATCCGGCCGCCGTCCGCCCGGCGCAGCACCGCCCGCTTGCGCAGCGGCGGGCCGGCCACGCCGAAGCCGGCGGAGTTGCGCTGCTCGTGCTCGAGCACCGCCAGCAGGTCGTCGAGGCGGTCCTTGAGGATCAGGTGCCACTTGATGCGCAGCCCGGCGGGCAGTTCCGGGAAGAGGGTGGGGTCGACCCGGGTGAGCCAGTCCCGGCAGCGCTCCATGAAGACCCGCCGGTACTCGGGGCCGGCCATCGGGAGGGCGTCGATGAAGTAGAGCAGGTCGTCGGTGAGGACCGAGCGGTCGTAGGCCCGCTTGAAGGAGGTCCAGCGGGTGCGGGCCGGGTCGCCGAGGAAGCGGCTGACGTGGTCGACGGCGGCGATCCGGTCGCGTACGCCCTTGACGTCGGTGCGGCGCCGGGTGATGGAGCCCTCGCGGATCCGCCAGTAGTACACGTGCTCGTGGGCCACGTCGACGGCGTCGGCGAGGAAGTGCGCGGGGATGGTGAGCGGGGTGTCCTCGTAGAGCACGCCCTCGGGGAAGGCGAGGCGGTGCCGATCCCAGAAGGAGCGGCGGAAGACCTTGTTCCAGGCGACCCGGTCCGACAGCAGGCTCAGGTCCCGGGTGATGTGGGTGCCGGTGACGGTGCGGGTCATGTCCCGGTGCTGCCAGGCCTGGCTGCGGCCGTCGGCGGTCAGCCGCCACACGTTGCCGGTCGCGAAGTCCGAGCCGGAGCCGTCCAGCAGCCCCACCAGGTTCTCGTAGGCGCGCGGCGGCACGATGTCGTCGCTGTCCAGGAAGCACAGGTACTCGGTGCGCGGATCGGCGTGCCGGGTGCCGGTGTTGCGGGCGTGGCCCAGTCCGCCGTTGTCCTGCCGGACGAGGCGGAAGCGGGGGTCGCGGTCGGCGAAGTCCTGGGCGATCCGCGGACCGGAGTCGGTGGAGCCGTCGTCGACCATGACCACGTCGAGCGCGTCGAAGGTCTGCGCGGCCACCGAGCGCAGGCATTCCTCCAGCCAGCTCTCGACGTTGTGGACCGGAACGACGACCGTGAGGCGGGGCGTGAGCGACACCATGGTGACGTGGCCCTTTCCGGACGAGGGCGACAGGGGGCGTGCGGTTCAACTCGCGACCGCCTCCTCGGTCACCTCGCCTGCGCCTTTCGGGTGATCCACCGGGCGCAGGGGGACGGTCCTGCTTACCCTCGGCCCTATGCCTCGGTTCAGCGTGATCGTCCCGGTATGGAAGGCACAGGGCTACGTCCGCGCGTGCCTGGAGTCGGTGCTCGGGCAGCGGTACGCGGACCTGGAGCTCATCGCGGTCGACGACTGCTCGCCCGACGGCTCGGCCGCCGTCGTCGAGGAGGTCGCCGCCGCCGACCCCAGGGTGCTCCCGCTGCGGCAGCCCCGCAACGCCGGCGCGGGCCCGGCCCGGGACGCCGGCGCGGCCCGCGCCAGCGGCGACTACCTGCTCTTCCTCGACGCCGACGACCTCCTCGCGCCCGGCGCCCTGGCCGCCCTGGACGCACGGCTGCGGTCCACCGGCGACCCCGAGGTCCTGCTCTTCGACCACGACCGGCTCGACGTGTGGGAGCACCGCACGGAGAGCGGGGACGGGCCCTTCCTGCACGCCGCCGCCCTCGCCGGGCACGCCGTCTTCCGGGCCACCGAGCGACCCGAGTGCCTGACGGTCCTGCCCGCCGCCTGGAACCGGGTGGTGCGGCGCGACTACTGGGCCGGCTTCGGTTTCGGCTCCGGGCCGTACGAGGACGTCCCGGTGGCGTACGAGATGCTGCTCGCCGCCCCGCGCATCGCCTGCCTGGACCGGATCTGCGTCACCTGGCGCAGACGCCGCCACGGCAGCTTCTCCAGCACGCCGGGCCCGCAGCACCTCGCCCTGGCCGACCGGTACGACACCCTGCTGGCCCGGCACGACCTGCCGGTGCTGCGCGCCGAGCGGGACCGGCGGCTCACGGCCGTCCTGGACGACCCCGGGCGGCTGCGCCCGCAGGACCGCGCCGCCTTCTTCCGCCGCGCCGGGCTGCCCGGCACCTTCGCCGCCCACCGCGCCGCGGAGCTGCGCGCCCACGCCGCCCGGCGGCTGCGCGCCCGCCGCAACGCCGCCGCCCGCGAGGTGTACCGACGCTGGTACGCCCTGGAGCGCCGGCGCCCGCTCGACGACCACCTGGTGGTGTACGCGGCGTACTGGAACCGGGGGGTGCTGTGCAGCCCCGCCGCGATCTACCGCAAGGCCCGCGAGCTGGCCCCGCACCTGCACGGGGTGTGGGTGGTCCGGCGCGGCGCGCAGGACGCGGTCCCCGAGGGCGTCGACCGGGTGGAGGCGAACTCGCGCCGCTACTGGGAGCTGCTGGCCCGCGCCCGCTTCCTGGTGAACAACGCCAACTTCACCGGTGAGGTCGTCAAGCGCCCCGGCCAGGTCTACCTGCAGACGCATCACGGCACCCCGCTCAAGCACATGGGCATGGACCTGCGCGCCCATCCGGCGGTGGCCAAGGGCATGAGCTTCCGCCGGCTGCTGGACCATGCGGACCAGTGGGACTACTCGCTGTCCTCCAACCCCCACTCCAGCGAGATCTGGGAGCGGGTCTACCCCGGCGGCTACCTGACGCTGCCCACCGGATACCCCCGCAACGACGCCTACTTCACGGCCGGCGCCGACGACGTCCGGCGGATCCGGGCCCGGCTGGGCATCCCGGACGGGGTCAGGGCGATCCTGTACGCCCCCACGCACCGCGACTACCAGCGGGAGTTCGTCCCGCAGCTGGACCTCGCCAGGCTGTGCCGGGCACTGGGGCGGGAGTACCTGGTGCTGGTCCGCGCGCACTACTTCCACTCCGGGGCCGGCCCCGCGGCGCTGCCGGAGGGGGCCCTGGACGTCTCCGCGCACACGCCGCTGGAGGAGCTGTGCCTGGCCTCCGACGCCCTGCTCACCGACTACTCGTCGCTGATGTTCGACTACGCGAGCCTGGACCGCCCGATCGTGGTGCACTGCGCCGACTGGGAGGTCTACCGGGCCGCCCGCGGGGTCTACTTCGACCTGGTCTCCGGGCGCCCCGGCGACACCCCGGGCGTCGTCGCCCGCGACGAGGCCGCGATCGCCACCGCCTTCCGATCCGGGGCGTGGTCCTCGCCCGGGGCCGCCGAGCTGCGGGCGGCCTTCCGGGCCCGCTTCTGTCCCTGGGACGACGGCCGCGCCGCCGAACGCGTCGTACGGCGGGTGCTGCTGGGCGAGCCCGACCTGCTGCCCGTCCTCAAGCCGGACGAGCGCACCCCCGCCCCGCCGCCGGGCTGAGGGCTCAGGGGCGGGCCGGCGGGGCGGGGGTGCGGCGCTCCAGGGGGAGGACGGCGGGCTCCCCGCCGTCCTCGCCGAGGAAGACGCGGCGTACGACCCGCTCGGCGGCGTGGCCGTCGTCGTACGGGCAGAAGTGGGCCCGGAACGCGGCCCGCAACTGGGCGGAACGGGGGCCGCGCCAGGTGTCGGTGGTGAGGATCGACAGGAGCTCGTCCTCGCTGCGGGCGACCGGCCCGGGGGCTTCGGCGGTGATGTCGAAGTAGGTGCCGCGGGCGGCCCGGTAGGCCGTCCAGTCCCCGGCGTGGACCACGATGGGGCGGTCGAGACCGGCGTAGTCGAACATCAGGGGGGAGTAGTCGGTCACCAGGGCGTCCGCGGCCAGGCACAGCTCCTGGACCGAGGGGTGGGCGGAGACGTCCAGCACGGTGTCCGGCAGGCCCTCGGGCAGTGTGGCCGTACCGGCGTGGCCGTCCGGCGCGCGGTACAGCACCACATGGCCGGGGCCGAGTTCGCGGGCGAGGCGGACCAGGTCGACGGGCGGGTGGAAGCCCCGCCGGTAGTCGCGGTGGGCGGGGGCGTAGAGGATCGCGGTGGACTCCGCCGGGATGCCGAGGTCGGCGCGGATCCGCCGTACGTCGTCGGCGTCGGCGCGCAGCAGGACGTCGTTGCCGGGCCGGCCGTGCTCCAGGGTGGTGTAGCCGGCGGGGTAGGCCCGTTCCCATACGACCGTCGAGTGCCGGTTGGCGGACAGGCAGAAGTCCCAGCGGTCGGTGTGGGCGAGCATCCGGGCGAAGTCCCGGCCCGCCGAGGCGGCCGGGTGCCCCTGGAGGTCCAGGCCCGTGCGGCCGAGCGGGGTGCCCTGGTGGGTGTGGAGGTTCACCTGGCCGCGCCGCTTGCGGTAGGCGTGCGGGAAGTTGACGTCGTTGACCAGGTAGGCGGCGCGCGCCAGCGCCGTCCAGTAGGCGGGTGAGCCGGGCTGGAGCCGGCGTACGCCGCGCGGCAGGGTGTGCGCGTACGCCGGGGTCGTGATCCACGCGGTGCGCAGGTGCGGCGCCAGGTCGCGGACGGCGGCCTCCAGGGCGGCGGGGTCGCCGCCGTAGCCGCCGTAGCGGCAGGCCGCGAAGACCGCGAGGTCCGGGTCGAGGGGGCGGTGCCGCTGGATCCGGTAGTGCAGCCGCAGGCCCGCCTCCCGGGCCGCCCGGGCGGTGTCCTTCGCCAGTCGCCGGAGCCTCCTGCGCAGCGTGTTGGCGGCGCGCACGGCGTCGAAGACCTGCCGCGCGCCGAGCCGTACGAGCAGCCGCCGGGTGCGGCCGGGGACGCCGTGCGGGCGGGGGCCGGGCTCCTGGGGCTGGTAGCGGCGGAAGTGGAGGCTGCAGCGCTGGAAGTACAGGCCGCGGGACGAGCGGGGCAGCCGGCCCGGTGTGTTGTAGACCGCCAGCAGGTGGTCGGTCATCCGGCCGAAGAGGGCGGGCCGCCAGCCGTCGAGGGCGGGGTTGCGGTCGAGGAAGGCGAAGACCCGGTCGTACTGGTCGAAGACGTCGAAGTGCCTGCTGCTGGTGGTGCGCAGGATGCTGCCCCGGCGGCGCTGCCGGTAGAGCACGCAGACCCGGTCGAGCACCGCGATGCTGCGGGCGGCGAGCAGCAGGGGGTAGGTCCAGGCGACGTCCTCGTACCAGCCGGGCGGGAAGGCGGCGTCGCAGCGCTGGACGAACTCGCGCCGGTAGGCCTTGTTCCAGGCGACCGGCAGCAGCCGCAGCAGTTCGGGGCGGTCGTCGAGGGGCCCGGCGGGGCGGCCGTCCTGGGCGAGCAGCGCGGCACGCTGGTTGCGTACGACGCGGCCGTCCCAGTACGTGCGGGCGTAGTCGTAGACCAGCACGTCCGGCTCGGCGGTCTCCTTCAGGCGGTCGGCGAGCGCCTGCAGGGAACCGGGGGCGAGGGTGTCGTCGCTGTCGAGGAAGAGCAGGTAGTCCCCGGTGGCCCGGGCCGTTCCGGCGTTGCGGGCCGGGCCGAGGCCCACGTTCTCCTTCAGGTGCAGGACGGTCACCCGGCGGTCGCGGGCCGCGAAGGCGTCGAGGATGGCACCGCTGGCGTCGGGGGAGCGGTCGTCGACGGCGATCACCTCGAAGTCCGAGAAGCTCTGCCCGAGCACGGACTCCAGGCACTCGTGCAGGTAGGCCTGCACCTTGTGGGCGGGCACGATGACGCTGAACCGGGGCAAGGCAGCACATCCGTAATGTCGGCTTACGCGGCGTATGCCCGTTATATCCCGGGCATGCGCCGCGTACGGCGACCCATCCGGCGACGGAGTGTTGCCCCCTGACCTGCGGTGCTCTGCGGGGCTACTTCACGGCGCCCGCCATGACGCCGGAGACGAACTGGCGCTGGAAGGCGAAGAAGACGACCAGCGGGACCACCATCGACACGAAGGCCCCCGGCGCCAGGACGTCGATGTTGTTGCCGAACTGCCGGACCTGCTGCTGCAGCGCGACCGTGACCGGCTGGGAGCCGGTGTTGGAGAAGATCAGCGCCACCAGCATGTCGTTCCACACCCACAGGAACTGGAAGATGCCCAGCGAGGCGATCGCCGGGCCGCCCAGGGGCATGATCACGCGGGCGAACAGCCGCAGCTCGCCCGCGCCGTCCAGCCGCGCCGCCTCCAGCAGCTCCCGCGGGATCTCCGCGAAGAAGTTGCGCAGCAGGAAGACGGCGAACGGCAGGCCGAAACCGACGTGGAAGAGCACCACGCCGATGATGTCGCCGAAGATCCCGATCTCCCCGAACAGCTTCGCCACCGGGATGAGCGCGATCTGCACCGGCACCACCAGCAGCCCGACCACCAGGAGGAACAGCCAGTCCCGCCCAGGGAACTCCATCCAGGCGAAGGCGTAGCCCGCCAGCGCCCCGATCACCACCACCAGCACCGTGGCCGGCACCGTGATCAGCGCGGTGTTGACCAGCGAGGAGGTGACGGCGTCGTTGCCGAGCAGCTCCCGGTAGTTGGTGACGGTCAGCTGCGAGGGCGCGGTGAACACCTTCCACCAGCCGGAGTCGGCGATGTCCACCGGCCCCCGGAAGGAGGAGATCAGCAGCCCCACGGTCGGCATCAGCCAGAACAGGGCCACCAGCACGAGGAGGACCCTCAGCACCCCGCCGCCGGTGCGGGCCACGACCCGCGAGGCGAGGGACTGCCGGGCGGCGGCCGGAACGGCCCGCGCCTCGGCCGGGCCCGCCGGTTCCGCCGGTTCCGCTGTGCCTGCGACGGTCGTCATCGTCGGGCCTCCCTGCGCAGTCGGCGGATGTTGAAGACCATGACCGGGACGACCAGCAGCAGCAGGATCACACCGATCGCGCTGCCCACGCCCTGGTCGTTGCCGGCCCCGAAGGAGGACAGGTACAGCTGCAGGGCCAGCACGTTGGCCTCGTCCTTCGAGGTGTCGGGGGCGACGATGTAGACCAGGTCGAAGATCTTCATCACGTTGATCATCAGTGTCACGACGACCACGACCAGCACCGGAGCCAGCAGCGGCACGGTGATCCTGCGGAAGACCTGCCACTCGTTGGCGCCGTCGATGCGCGCCGCCTCCATCAGCTCCCGCGGCACCCCGGCCAGCCCCGCCGCGATGAGCACCATGGCGAAGCCCGCCCACATCCACAGATAGGCCCCGATGATGGCGGGCGTCACCAGGGTGGGGCCGAGCCAGTCGACACCGTTGTACGGCTCCGCGAAGTTCGAGGCCGGAAGCCGCAGCCGGGCGCCGTCCGCCGAGGCGGGCAGCGAGAAGGTGCCGTCGGCGCCGGAGGTGGCGGAGGCCACCACCCGTCCGTCCCGTACGGCCTCGACCCGCACCCCCTCCAGCGCCTTCTCGCCGGCGTCGATCACCCCGGGCTCGCCGCCCCCGCCCGGCTTGAAGTCCAGCCACACGGTGCCGGTCACCCCGGGCCCGGCGGCGGCCTGCCGGGCGTCGGCGGTGCCCGCGGGCAGCTTCGCGGCGGGGACCCCGATCAGCGGCAGGCCCACCGCTGTCCCGTCCCCGGCGGCGTCCCGGGTGGTGTACGAGCCGCCGCCGGACGCCGCCAGAGCGCCGTTCGGCCGCGGCCGGGCCCCCGGGTACGCCGAGGACTCGGCGAAGGTGTCGTGGACGCCGACCACGACGGCGTTGGCCGCGCCGCGCGCCGGGTCCTGCTCGTACACCAGCCGGAAGATGATCCCGGCCGCCAGCATCGAGATCGCCATCGGCATGAAGACGACCAGCTTGAAGGCGGTGCCCCAGCTCACCCGTTCGGTCAGCACCGCGAAGACCAGCCCGAGGGCCGTGGCCAGCACCGGCGCCACGACCACCCAGACCGCGGTGTTCCGCAGCGCCGTCAGGGTGCTGTCGTCGCTGAAGACCGAGGCGTAGTTGTGCAGGCCCACGAAACCCGAACCCGCCTTGTCGAACAGGCTGCGCCAGGTGGTGTACCCGATGGGGTACACCACCAGCGCGCCCAGCAGCACCAGCGCGGGCAGCAGGAACAGTCCCGCCACCCAGCGCCGGGTGCCCATGACGCTCCTGCCCCCGGCGGAGGGCGTGCCGCCGGGAGCGGCCGGCCCCTTCGCCGTGGCCGCCGTCGCCATCGCGGCCGCCTAGCCGGCGTACGCCTTGGCGGCGTCCGCTTCCAGCTTGGCCTGCGCGCCGGCGACGTCGGAGGGATTGCGCAGGAAGTCCTGCAGGTCCTTCCACTCGCCCTTGCCCGCGGTCCCGCCGAAGGCCGCCGGGGCCTGGTCGGACATGTCGAAGCGGAAGTCGTCGCCCGCCGCGACCAGTCCCTCCGCGATCGAGCGGGAGACCTCGTCCGGGTAGGCCGACAGGTCCAGCGACTTGTTCGGCGAGACGAAGCCGCCCGAGGAGGCCCACACCTTCGCCGCGTCGGTGGAGGCGAGGAAGGTCAGCAGCGCCTGCGCGCCCTTGGTGTCCTTCAGCGCCACGCCGACGTCACCGCCGCTGACCACCGGCGCCTTGCCGGAGCCCACCGCGGGGAAGGGGAAGACCTTGGCGTCCTCGCCGACCTTCGCCTTGGTGTTGTCCCCGATGAACGCGCCGACGAAGTCGCCCTCGTAGACCATGGCGGCCTTCGGCGGGTTGCCGGTGAAGGTCTGCGTCACCGACTTCGGGAAGTCGGTCTTGAGCGCGCCGCTCTGCCCGCCCGCGATCAGGTCCTTCTTGCCGAAGAGCTGGGCGAGGGTGGTGAGCGCGTCCTTCACCGAGGGGTCGGTCCACTTGATCTTGTGCTCGGCCAGCTGGTCGTACTGCTCCGGACCGGCCTGGGAGAGATAGACGTTCTCGAACCAGTCGGTGAGGGTCCAGCCGTCCGCGCCGCCGACCGATACCGGGGGAGTGCCCGACTCGAAGAGGGTCTCGGCGGTCTGGAGGAAGTCCTCCCAGGTCCCCGGCGGTTCGGAGATCCCGGCGTTCTCGAAGGCCGCTGTGTTGTACCAGACCAGCGACTTGTTGGCGGCCTTGGCGTAGACGCCGTACTGCTTGCCCTCGTACGCGCCGAGGTCCTTCCAGCCCGCGCTGAAGTTCTTGTCGAGCTGCGCCTGGACGTCGGAGGAGAGCGGCTTCAGCCAGCCCTTCTGGGCGAACTGCCGCAACACGCCGACCTGCGGCAGGAACGCCACGTCCGGCGGCTGGCCGCCCTCGATCTTCGTGCCGAGGAAGGTGGAGACGTTGTCGCCGGTCGGCACGAAGCCGACCTCGGCCCCGGTGCGTTTGGTGAACTCGTCCAGCACCTTCTGGAAGTTCTTCTGCTCCGGCCCGGTCCACACCGCCGCGACCTCGAGCTTCTGGCCCTTGAGGTCCGGCAGCGAGACGCTCCCGCTCCCGCCGGAACTGCTCCCTCCGCCGTCGGGGGTGCCCTTGTCGTCGTCGCCTCCGCCGCACCCGGCGGCCGTCAGCGCCAGGGCGGCCGTCGCCACGACGGCGATGACCGTCCGGCGTGTACCTCGCGTGCGCCTGCTGGATGTCCGCATCTGCCTGCCCATCCCCTCAGCGCGGACCCGCGCCGCGGTGGCAGCCCGCCGGATGGCCGTGGCAGCTGCGCCGGGCGTCCCGTCCCCGCGTCATCCGCTGTTCCGCGTTCAGTCCTACGCCCTGTCTGATAACCGCCGCAATAGCGCCTCAGCGCACGGCGGTTGGATCGTGACCGTCATGTGACCGGCCGTTCGGACGGGGGCGGGGGACCGGGGCGGATCAGAGCAGCGGCGGCACCGGATCGGCCGCCGCGGACTCCGCGGCCCGCTGCAGGGCACTGGCCAGCAGGGCGAGGTCGGTCGGGCCGTTGCCCAGTTCGCGGACCGGGCGGCGGGTCGGCGGATCGCCCATGCGGTCCCACTCCACCGGGACCACCGTGGGCCGCAGGGTCGCCGTCCGCGGGATCCGGCCAGTGACCCGGCCTGCCTGGAAGGCGGTGACGCCGCCGTCCGGCCGGCGCAGGTAACCGCGGCCGGGCAGGCCGTCGTCCACCGTCGCCGGATCCTCGACGGCGACCAGCAGCGCGGCCGACTCCGGCTCCTCGGTACGCAGCGCGATGCGCAGCCGCGCCGAGTCGTCGGTGTGGGTGCCCGCGGTGCGCTCGGGGCGGCCGGTCGCGGCGACCAGGTGGACGCCCAGGCGCTCGCCGTCGCGCGCCACGCTCTCCAGGGCGCGGACCACCGAGCCCGCGGCCGGCCGGCCGGGGCTGCCGAGAGCGGGGGCGACCAGTACGTCGAAGTCGTCCACCACGACGACCAGCCGGGGCAGCGGCTCGGTGGTGCGGGTCCGCACCCGCACCGCGCCGCGCACCTGGGGGTCCGCCGCGGCGGCCGGGGCGTGGCCCGGCTCCGCCTGGCGCGGCACCACGGGCAGCCGGCGGCGCTCGTGCCACTGCCCGAAGTCGGCCCCGTCCAGCAGCTCGTCACGGCGCTTCAGCTCGGCCGTGAGCGCCTGCGCGAACTCGCGCATCCGCACCGGGTCGCAGGCGGACAGATAGGTGGAGACGTGCGGCAGGTCGGTGCAGGTGCGCAGCCCCTCGCCGCGTTCCGTCCCGGCGCCGTCGACGAGGACGAGGGCCAGCCGGTCCGGCCGCTCGCCGGCGGACAGGGCGGCGGCCACCGAACGCAGCAACTCGGTCTTGCCGGAGCCCGCCGCGCCGCCGACCAGCAGATGCGGTCCCTCGGCGACCAGGTCGACCAGGACCCGGCCCTCCGGCCCGGCGCCGAGGACCGCCGCGGCGGAGCCGCCCGAGGGGGCGGGTCCGGCCCAGCGGGTGGTGATCTTCGCGGGGGTGGCGAGCGCCAGGTCCAGCTCGTCCAGGAGCCGTGCCGTGGGCGGCAGGGCGGAACGTGTACGGCTCGGAGTGGCGTCGCCCTCGCGCAGCGGGGCGAGGGCCCGGGCGAAGCGCTCGGCCCAGGCCGCCGACACCGCCTCCATCGTCATGTGCTCGGGGCCGTGCGGCTCCATCCGCAGCGACGTCGCGACGTCGCCCTCCAGCACGGCGACGGCGCCGCAGCGGGCGGCCAGCCGCTCCGGGCTCTCGGCCAGGCACAGCAGGTGCACCCCGACCGACGGCCCGGCGGCCGCGATACGGCCGGCGGCCTCGCGCAGGTAGGCCGAGCCCGGGTCGCCGTCCACCACCAGCAGCGTGTACGGGCCCTCGCGGCGCGCCGCGGCCTCGGCCACCTCCTCGGGGGTGGCCGTCGCCCAGCCCGTGCCGAGCGGGCCCTCCTCGATGCGCCGGACGACCTCGGCGACACGGGCCTCGGCCTGCTCCCGGTCCGAGGCCGCGAGCAGCCGGCAGTCCTGGCCGTGCGCCGGGCGCAGATGCGGCAGCCAGTACAGCCACCCCCACTCCTCGGCCCGCTGTTCGGCGGGACGGGAGCGGTCGGCGCTGATCAGGACGACCTCCAGCGCGCCGGGCGGATGCAGGGCGCACAACTGGGCGATCACCGAGCGGGCCAGCCCGGACAGCCGGGGACGCGGTCCGGCGAGGCCCAGCACATGGGTGTGCGGGTCGCGCAGGTCGACGGTGAACGGTACGGCGGGCAGGGTCCTGAAGCCGTCCTCGGCGGTCAGGTCCGCGGTGCCGAGCCGGACCGTGAGCAGGTCGGGATGGCCGAGGGCGCGCTCCCACAGCCGCGGTCCCGGCCCGAGCGCGGTGAGCAGCACGGCCGCCGGATCGGGCCAGCGCTCGCGCAGCGCCGCGGCGTCGGCCCGGTCGTACGTCGTCCCGCCGCCCTCGTGGCCGTCGGCGCCCGGGGCGCCGCGGCCGGCGGTCAGGCGCCTGGCCCAGCTCCCTATCGCCCCGGCCATACGGCTGCCGGCCTCCGCGGCCCGCCCGCCGCCGCGGCGGCCCTGGGGCAGCGCGACGGCGCGGGTCTGCTCGGACAGGCCGCGCTGCGGGGTGTCCCGCCGGACCGGGTCGCCCGGCGCGGCCTCCGCCCGGTCCTCACCGGGCGCGGGCGCGGCGCGGGTGTCCGCGCCGACGCTCCCGGACCCGGTGCCGGTGGTCGTCGGGCCGTCGGAGGGCGCGGCGGCGCGCGGGCCGGGCCGCTCGGCGGCGCCGTCGGCGGGGCGCGCGGGCTGCCAGGTCGCCACGCGGCCGGTGTCCGGCCAGGAGGTCGGGGGGAGGGTCACCTGGAGGTGCCCCTCGGCGTCCGGGATGGCGGGGATGGAGGCGGGCGGCGGAGGGACGGTCGAGCCCGGGGGCGCCGGCTCCAGGCGGAGGGTCGACTCGCCGATCCGCAGCAGCGCGCCGGCGGGGAAGGGGACCGCGCGCTCGCCCACGGGAGCGCCGTCCAGGGCGGTGCCGTTGGTGGAGCCGAGGTCGGCGACGGTGACCCGGCCCTCGCCGTCGACCGTGACGGCGCAGTGCAGCCGGGAGACGTCGGGGTCGTCCAGCGGCACGTCCGCGTCCACGGACCGGCCGACCCGGATCCGGCCGCCCTGCAGCAGGTGGACGCCGCCCGCGTCGGGCCCGCCCACGACGTGCAGCCGGGCGGCGGCCGCCGGCCGGCCGCCGTCGTGCCCGTCGGCGGGCGCGTGCAGCGACAGGACCGCGCCGTCGAGCAGCGGCGGCACCCCGAGGACGGCGGTCGCCGGGTCCAGTCGCTCGGCGCCCGCGTAGAGCGGGGGCGTGGACTTCCCGGCCCGCGCGGGCTGGCCGGAGCCACCCGAGCCGGACGCCAGGGCCCCGGCCACCGCACCGAGCGGTGTGCCCGCCGGCGCGGTGACGAGCACGTCGCAGGAGCGCGCCGTGCGGCCGCCGCGCGGCCCGAGAACGGTCAGCCGGATCTGCATCTCCGTCCACGGTCCCTTCTGCCCGGATCCACCGCGGAGCGGGCCCCCGACCCCACCCCGCCCTGCCCGGGACGTCGACACGTACAAGAGCGGACCGGCGGGCTCCCCTTGCTCAGCTGGACCAGCTTGCTCGGCGATACGCGATCCGCGACACGCATCCTCCCACCCGCCGCCGACAGCTCGCCGCCGGTGCCCCTTTTTGCGATCTTGAATGGTCAGCATTGGGCAGAAAAAGCAACCAAACGACCGTACCCCGCGTCCTAAGCCCACACACGCCCCGTACCGGAACGCAGCCCCGCTCCCACGTGGCGGCACTACAGTGGGCGAGACAGGCCACGGACCAGGCCAAGATCCAGGGAGCGCGAACGTGCGGCCGGTAGGCAGCAGATACGAACTGGTGGAGCCGCTCGGGCGCGGAGCCACGGGCACCGTGTGGCGGTCCCAGGTGCGGGACACCGGCGAAACCGTCGCGATCAAGGTGCTCAAGGAAGAGCTGGCGAGCGACCCCGACATCGTCATGCGCTTCCTGCGGGAGCGTTCGGTCCTGCTGCGGCTGCGCCATCCGCACATCGTCCGGGTCCGCGACCTGGTCGTGGAGGGTGAGTTGCTCGCCCTGGTGATGGACCTGATCGAGGGCCCCGACCTCTACCGCCATCTGCGCGAGAACGGCCCGTTCTCACCGGTCGGCGCCGCCCTGCTGACCGCCGCCGTGGCCGACGCGCTGGCCGCCAGCCACGCCGACGGCGTGGTGCACCGCGACCTGAAGCCGGCCAACGTCCTGCTCGCCACCGTCGCGGGCCCGGACGGCACCCAGCAGATGCACCCGATGCTGACCGACTTCGGCATCGCGCGGCTGGCGGACTCACCCGGCGTCACCCGCACCCACGAGTTCGTCGGCACGCCCGCCTACATAGCGCCGGAGTCGGCCCAGGGCCGTCCGCAGACCTCGGCCGTGGACATCTACGGCGCCGGCATCCTCCTATACGAACTGGTCACCGGACGCCCGCCCTTCAGGGGCGAGAGCGCGCTCGAGGTGCTGCACCAGCACCTGAGCGAGGAGCCGCGCCGGCCCTCCACCGTGCCCGAGCCGCTGTGGACGGTCATCGAGCGCTGCCTGCGCAAGGAGCCCGGGGAGCGGCCCAGCGCGGAGAACCTGGCGCGCGCCCTGCGGGTCGTCGCGGCGGGCGTCGGCGTGCACTCGTCCCCGGCGCAGTCCGAGGCGGCGCTCGGCGTCGCCGCGCTGCTCGCGCCGGACCCGTCCCCGGCCACCGTCCCGGACACCCCGCTCGTCCCGCCGGACGCCGCCGACCCCACGCAGGTGCTGCCTCACCGGTCGCCCGTCGGCGGGTACGACCCGTACGACCCCAATGCCGCCACCAGCGTCCTGCCCGCATCCGCCGCGGGCGCGGCCGACGCGACCCGGGTGATCCCGGGCGGCTCGGCATCGGCCGGGGCCGGCGACGGCACCCGCGTGATGCCGCCGGTGCCGGGCGGGCCGCCGGACTCCGGTGCCCCGCAGGGCCCGCACCCGTGGGAGTCGCAGCTCAACCGCGCCCGTGCGCGCGCCGAGCAGACCGAGATCCAGTACCTGGACCCGGAGCAGGACCCGCTGCGCCGCAGGCCGCGCCGGCAGGCCTCCCAGCAGCCGCAGCCGCAGTCGCAGTCGCCGCAGTCCCCGCAGGGGTACCAGCAGCAGCGGCCGCAGCAGCCCCAGTACCGGCAGCCGGCGCAGCCCGGCTACGCGCCGCAGCCGCATCCGCAGCAGTACGCCCAGCGGGCCCCGCAGCCGCAGCCCCAGCAGTACGCGCCGCGGCCGCAGCAGCAGCCCGCGCCGCGCTACGAGCAGCCGCAGCACCAGCGGTACGAGCCCCAGCGCCCGTCCGCGCCGGAGCCCGCCCCGTATCGCGAGCCGCGGCAGCGCAGCGCCAACCCGATGAAGATCCCGGGCCTCGGGTGCCTCAAGGGCTGTTTCACGATGATCATCGTGCTGATCGTGATCGTCGTGCTGGTCTGGTACCTCACCCCCGTCCCGGAGTGGCTGGACACCGGGAAAAGCCTGTGGGGCACCGTGAGCGACGGCGTCGGGAACTTCTGGGACTGGGTCTCGGGCCTCGGCGGCTCCTCGGGCGGCTCGGGGACCTCCGGCGGCACTCCGTAGGACCGCCGCGCACCCCTTCGGGGTCGGGCACGGCGCCGGGCACCGCCCGCGCCGTGCCGTCCCGCTGGGCCGGTGCCGTCAACGCCAACCGGCCCACCGTCACCTCCCCGCGGGGCCGGTGTTGGTGATTTGTCGACTTCTGGAGGGTGATTTCTCCCGGAGAAGCCGCACTCACCCCCGGCAGGTTCCCCCAACCGGCTCGCATCCGCGTAGCTTTGTCGCCAACACGACGGCACGTCGGAGGAGTCGGAGCAGCCTTGGGACGGAAGATCGGCAGCCGCTACACCGCGCACCAGGTGCTGGGGCGGGGTTCCGCCGGCACCGTGTGGCTGGGCGAGGGCCCCGAGGGTCCGGTCGCCATCAAGCTGCTGCGCGAGGACCTCGCCTCCGACCAGGACCTCGTCGGCCGCTTCGTCCAGGAGCGCACGGCCCTGCTGGCGCTCCATCACCCGCACATCGTCGGCATCCGCGACCTGGTGGTCGACGGCTCCGACCTCGCGCTCGTCATGGACCTCGTCCGCGGCACCGACCTGCGCTCCCGGCTGGAGCGCGAACGCAGGCTCACCCCCGAGGCGGCCGTCTCCATCACCGCGGACGTCGCGGACGGGCTGGCCGCGGCCCACGCCGCGGGCGTCGTCCACCGCGACGTCAAGCCGGAGAACGTCCTGCTGGACTCCGCCGCGCCGCCCGGACCGGGCGGCGCGCCTCCGGCGCTCCTCACCGACTTCGGCATCGCGCGGCTGGTCGACTCCCCGCGCCGCACCCGGGCCACCCGGATCATCGGAACCCCCGACTACCTGGCCCCGGAGATCATCGAGGGCCTGCCGCCGCGCGCCTCCGTCGACATCTACGCCCTCGCCACCGTCCTGTACGAACTGCTCGCCGGCTTCACTCCGTTCGGCGGCGGCCACCCGGGCGCGGTACTGCGCCGGCACGTCACCGAGTCGGTCGCCCCCCTGCCGGACCTGCCCGACGAGTTGTGGCAGCTGCTCTCCCAGTGCCTCGCCAAGGCCCCGGCCTCGCGGCTGAGGGCGGCCGAGGTCGGCGCGCGGCTGCGCGAGCTGCTGCCCGCCCTCGCCGGGCTGCCCCCGCTGGAGGTGGACGCGCCCGGGGACCACCACGGCGAGGAGGTGTACGACCGGGAGTCCGGTTCGCTCGCCGAGCCCTACGACCCGCCGGCCGACCAGCCGCGCGGCGCCGTGCCCCTGGTCCGCGGCTCAGCACCCGACTCGACACGCGACACCCACACCAGCATCAAGCTGCCCTCCGCGGAGGAACTGGCCGGCGGCCGGCCCGCCGCGGTGCCCGGCCAGCACGCGAGGCACCGCCACCGCGCCGTCCCCGACGCGCTGCAGCGCCGCCGCGTCAAGATCGGCGCCGCTGCGGCCGCCGCGCTGGTCGTCGGGCTCGGCGGCTGGGCGATCGCGTCCTCCGGCTCCGACGACGGCGGCGGCTCCAACAGCCGCGAGGACAAGCCTTCCGGACAGGCCTCGACCACCCCGACCGCGCCCACCGGCGCCGCCGCCTCCCCGCAGGGCGCCGTCAGCACCCCGGCGGGCACCACCGCCGAGCAGGCCGCGCTGAGCTGGTCCGGCTACACGGCCCTGCCCCGCTTCCCGGACCGCGGCGTCCACCCGGTCGGCGGCCCCCGCGCGATCTCCGTGTCCGGGACGACGCACGTCTTCACCCGGGGCAGCGACAAGAACGTCTGGTACCTGGCCTCCGGCACCTGGCACCGGCTCACCGGGATAAGCGTCGCCGACGACCCCTCGGTCGTCTCGTCGCGCGCCGGGCAGCTGGACGTCTTCGCCCTCGGCACCGACCACCGGGTGTACCGGCGGACCCTGAGCGGCGGCGCCTGGAGCGACTGGTACCAGGTCGACCAGCCCGCCCGCTTCACCACGACCCC
The DNA here is from genome assembly GCF_033792735.1 of Streptomyces sp. PA03-3a. Taxonomy (NCBI): domain Bacteria; kingdom Bacillati; phylum Actinomycetota; class Actinomycetes; order Kitasatosporales; family Streptomycetaceae; genus Streptomyces; species Streptomyces sp. PA03-3a. Next base: position 172,407 of record NZ_JARAVM010000010.1, on the reverse strand, counting down.
CGCCGCCGCGTCCTCCGCGCCCGGCCGGATCGACCTGGTCGGCTGCTCCGGCGGCGACCTCGTCACCTCCTCCTGGGTCGAGGGCCGCTGGAACGCCTGGGCGCTGGTCCCCACCGCGGGCCGGGTCACCGCCGCCCCCGGCCTGGTCTCGGCCGCACCCGGCACCCTCGACGCCTTCGCCGTCCGCAAGGCCGACGGCGCCGTGCTGCGCCTGCCGTACGTGAACGGCGCCTGGCGCCCCTCCGAGATCGTCACCGGCCTCGACGCCACGGGCCGCCCCGAGCCCGCCGTCTCCGGCGGCCGGCTCTTCGTCCTCGCCCCCGCCGACGACGGGGCCCTGGCGGCCGCCGTCTCCGACGGAGACACGTGGGCGGCGGTGCCGCTGTCCGCCAGCACCCCCTCCCACCCCGGGCTGACCACGGCGGACGACACCCTGACCCTCTACCTCCGGCGCGCCGACGGCACGCTCGCCCACGCCTCGGCCCCCGTCCGGGCCTGAACGGCGAGGGGCTCAGGCCCGTCGGCCCGGCCCGCCCCGGCGCACCGGAGCGGCAACGCGCGGCGTGCCGGTACGCTGGGGGACGTGGCAGTCCTGGATGTATCCGAAGAGCTCAAGTCCCTCTCGTCGACCATGGCCTCGATCGAGGCCGTTCTGGACCTCGACAAGCTGAGGGCCGACATCGCCGTGCTCGAGGAGCAGGCGGCGGCGCCGTCGCTGTGGGACGACCCGGAAGCGGCGCAGAAGATCACCAGCAAGCTGTCGCACCTGCAGGCCGAGGTCCGCAAGGCCGAGGCGCTGCGCGGCCGCATCGACGACCTTGCAGTGCTCTTCGAGCTCGCCGAGGCCGAGGACGACGCGGACACCCGCGCCGAGGCCGAGACCGAGCTGGAGTCGGTGCGCAAGGCGCTGGACGAGATGGAGGTCCGCACCCTCCTGTCCGGCGAGTACGACGCCCGTGAGGCGCTGGTCAACATCCGCGCCGAGGCGGGCGGCGTCGACGCCGCCGACTTCGCGGAGCAGCTGCAGCGCATGTACCTGCGCTGGTCCGAGCGGCACGGTTACCCGACGGAGGTCTACGAGACCTCGTTCGCGGAAGAGGCCGGCATCAAGTCCACGACCTTCGTGGTGAAGGCGCCCTACGCCTACGGCACCCTCTCGGTCGAGCAGGGCACGCACCGCCTGGTGCGCATCTCGCCCTTCGACAACCAGGGCCGGCGCCAGACGTCCTTCGCGGGCGTCGAGGTGCTGCCGGTCGTCGAGCAGAGCGACCACGTCGAGATCGACGAGACCGAACTGCGCATCGACGTCTACCGCGCCTCCGGCCCCGGCGGCCAGGGCGTCAACACCACCGACTCCGCGGTCCGGATCACGCACATCCCGACCGGCATCGTGGTCTCCTGCCAGAACGAGCGCTCCCAGATCCAGAACAAGGCGAGCGCGATGAACGTCCTGCAGGCCAAGCTGCTGGAGCGGCGACGCCAGGAGGAGCAGGCCAAGATGGACGCCCTCAAGGGCGACGGCGGCAACTCCTGGGGCAACCAGATGCGTTCCTACGTTCTCCACCCGTACCAGATGGTCAAGGACCTGCGGACGGAGTTCGAGGTCGGCAACCCCCAGGGCGTCCTCGACGGCGACATCGACGGCTTCCTCGAGGCCGGCATCCGCTGGCGCAAGCAGCAGGAGCAGGGCGCCGGGGTCTGACGCTCCGTCATCTCCCAGGGATCATCACAACTGCCGCCCGATGGGTGGCAGTTGTGCGCTTTGGGTCACAGCCCCATAAGCAACCGGGTGGCATAGTCGGCCAATCCCGGCATTGCGCTTGGAACGGCCTTGACGACGCTGTGAAATCTGGGAATCGTGATGCGTGGCATGCGTATGACTGGGGCGCGAGCGAACGGGGGCGAGCGCGGCCGGTGGCTCAGGCTCCGGCCTTGAACGTGCACCGCCCCGCAGGACGCTCCCCCTGTGACGCTGCTCCATTGACGAGAAGCTACTGGGGGTAGTTGCCAGATGAGCATGAAGAACACACGGCTGCGCGTGGCACGTATAGCCGCCGCCGCGGTGATCGCGAGCGGTGCCTCGCTGACCGCCGCGGGCGCCGCCCAGGCCGTCGGCCTGGACATCGGCCTGAACGCCGGCGAGACCGAGGTCAGTGTCGGCGTCAACCTTGGTGGCGAGGAGACCGACGGCGGCACCGACGCCGGTACCGATGCGGGCGCCGACGCGGGCAACAGCATCTCTGGCGTCGACGCCGGTACCGACGCCGGTGCCGATGCGGGCGCTGACGCCGGTGCGGACGCTGGTGCGGATGCCGGTGCGGATGCGGGCGCTGACGCCGGTGCGGACGCTGGTGCGGATGCCGGTGCGGATGCGGGCGCTGACGCCGGTGCGGACGCTGGTGCGGATGCCGGTGCGGACGCGGGCGCTGACGCCGGTGCGGACGCTGGTGCGGATGCCGGTGCGGACGCGGGCGCTGACGCCGGTGCGGACGCTGGTGCGGATGCCGGTGCCGATGCCGGTGCGGACGCGGGCGCCGACGCCGGTGCCGATGCCGGTGCGGACGCGGGCGCCGACGCCGGTGCCGACGCGGGCACGGGTGACAACGGCGGCAACGGGAACGGCGGCAACGGGAACGGCGGCAACGGGAACGGCGGCGGCAACGGCGCCGGCGGTTCCGGGACCGGCGGTTCCGACGGCGACGGCACCACCTGCACCCTCGACGGGGACAGCGTGACCTGCGCCGACAACACCAACACCGACAACGCCGGCAGCAGCGAGGTCGTCACCCAGGGTGACACCACGGAGGAGCTGGCCGAGACGGGTGCCGGCGACAGCCTGTTCCTGCTGGTCGGTGCCGCCACGATGATCGCGGGCGGTGTCGGCTTCCGCCTGATGCCGCGCCTGGTCGGCGGCGGCCGCAACACCGCCGTCTGAGGCCCAAACCCGGACGGCAGCGAGCACCAGAGGCCCGCACCGCATGCGCCACATGCGGTGCGGGCCCCCGCATGTCCAGGGAGGCCCGGGAACGCCGCAGGGGCCCGTAGCGCCGAGCGCCGCGGGCCCCTGCTGCATGCCGTATGTGTGTGCCGCGCTACACGGCGGCCTCGTGCACCACCCACGCCACCGCGAGCAGGGCGACCAGCAGAGCGATCAGGGCCGCCGGGGAGACGCCCGCGAAGGGGTTCTCCTGCTGCATGCGGGCGCGGTTGGCGCGGCAGACCGCGCAGCGGCCCTCGCTGACGGGGCCGGCGCAGTTGGCGCACACCAGTCGGTCGACTGTCATGCCGTCGCCTCCTCCCAGGCGGCCCGGCGGCCGCTCGATGAACAACGCGCGACAGGGGCGGTACGTTCCCGAACCCCCCGACCACTGTGCCAGTTCCCGGGACGCCCGGCGCGTCCCGCGCGATTCCCGCGACTCCGAAGAGTGACAGATGTGGCCAATGCCTGCTTTGTCCCCCGGTGGTCTGTGAATAAACCCGTCATCCCGGACCGCGGACTGCGCGGGCCGCGGCCATTCGCGTAAGGTCGCCTCCGATCCCCTGTATCCGGAGTGCGACCGTGATCCGATTCGACAACGTCACCAAGACTTACCCCAGGCAGAACCGTCCTGCACTTCGGGACGTGTCGCTGGAAATCGAGAAGGGTGAGTTCGTCTTCCTGGTGGGCTCCTCCGGCTCCGGGAAGTCGACCTTCCTGCGGCTGATCCTGCGCGAGGAGCGCACCGACACCGGCATGGTGCACGTGCTCGGCAAGGACCTGGCGCGGCTGTCCAACTGGAAGGTGCCGCAGATGCGCCGCCAACTGGGCACCGTCTTCCAGGACTTCCGGCTGCTGCCCAACAAGACGGTTGCCGAGAACGTGGCCTTCGCCCTCGAGGTGATCGGCAAGCCGCGCGGCACCATCCGCAAGACGGTCCCCGAGGTGCTGGACCTCGTCGGCCTCGGCGGCAAGGAGGACCGCATGCCGGGCGAGCTGTCCGGCGGCGAGCAGCAGCGCGTGGCGATCGCCCGGGCGTTCGTCAACCGCCCCATGCTGCTGATCGCGGACGAGCCCACGGGAAACCTCGACCCGCAGACCTCCGTGGGCATCATGCGGCTGCTGGACCGCATCAACCGCACCGGCACCACCGTGGTGATGGCCACCCACGACCAGAACATCGTCGACCAGATGCGCAAGCGCGTCATCGAGCTCGAGAAGGGGCGACTGGTCCGCGACCAGTCCCGCGGCGTCTACGGCTACCAGCACTGAGCCGGGGCCCCGCCCTGCACACCGCAGCCTTCTGAAAGGACAACATGCGCGCCCAGTTCGTGCTCTCGGAGATCGGCGTCGGCCTCCGGCGCAACCTCACCATGACCTTCGCGGTCATCGTCTCCGTGGCCCTCTCGCTCGCGCTCGCCGGCGGCTCGTGGCTCGCCCGCGAGCAGGTCGACTCGATGAAGGGCTACTGGTACGACAAGGTCCAGGTGTCGATCTTCCTCTGCAACAAGAACGACGCCAAGACCGACCCCAACTGCACCAAGGGCGCCGTCACCGAGGAGCAGAAGCAGGACGTCGAGAAGCAGCTCAAGGCGCTGCCGCTGGTGGACAAGTACTTCCACGAGAGCGCGGAGGACGCCTACAAGCACTACAAGGAGCAGTTCTCCGACTCGCCGCTGGCCGACTCGCTCACCCCAGACCAGATGCAGGAGTCGTTCCGGGTCAAGCTCAAGGATCCGACGAAGTTCCAGGTCGTCGCGAGCGCCTTCCAGGGCCGCCCCGGCGTCCAGGAGGTGCAGGACCAGAAGGCCCTGCTGGACAACCTGTTCGGCCTGCTCAACGGCATGACGCTGGCCGCGCTGGTGGTGCTGGCGTTCATGCTCGCGGTGGCGATGATGCTGATCGTCAACACGGTGCGGGTGTCGGCCTTCAGCCGCCGCCGCGAGACCGGGATCATGCGGCTCGTCGGCGCGTCCAGCTTCTACATCCAGATGCCGTTCATCATGGAGGCCGCCTTCGCCGGTCTGGTCGGCGGTGGCCTGGCCTGTCTGATGCTCCTCGTCGGCCGCTACTTCCTGATCGACCACGGCCTGTCGCTGCAGACCAAGGTGCCGCTGATCAACTTCCTCGGCTGGGGCGAGGTGGCCCAGGTGCTGCCGCTGGTGCTGGTGGTGGGCATGCTGATGCCCGCGCTTGCGGCCCTGATCGCGCTGCGCAAATACCTCAAGGTCTGATGCGCGCCAAGGGCGCTGTACGGCCAACTTTCCGTACAGCGCCCGCTTCTCGCCTAGACTGCCCGACGTGCTGAGCCACTGTCCGCCCGGGAGACCACGTCGCCTGTGCCGCGCCGCGGCGCTGACGTTGGTCTTCGGCGCGGTCCTGGCGACCGGTGCCGCGGCGGGCTCCTTCGGGGACCTCGGCAGGGGGTGGCGGACGCCGCCCCCCTCCCGCATCCTGGCCGGCACGGTCGCCGACACCGACGAGATCGCCGAGGCGATCGCGGAGGGCAAGGTCGGCCCGCAGGCCGCGGAGGCCCTGGTCAGCCGGAGCGGCGACCGCTGGTCCTCCTTCTACACGGCCCAGGAGTACGAGGGCTTCCAGCAGTCCCTGGACGGCCGGTACGTCGGGGTCGGCCTGTGGGTGCGGCGCACCGAGGACGGCCGCATCGGGATCGACCGCGTCCAGTCCGGCAGCCCCGCCGCCCGGTCCGGTGTGCACGCCGGCGACCGGCTGACGAGCATCGACGGCACCGAGGTCACCGGCCGTCCCGTCACCGAGGTGGTCGCCCGGCTGCGCGGTTCCGACTCCGCCGGGACGCCCGTCTCGCTGGGCCTGCGGCGCGGGACACGCTCCTGGGAGATCTCCCCGCGGCGCGCGCTGCTTCCGACGGAGTCCGTGCGGGTCCGGCACGTCCCCGGCGGCGTCACCGTCGTCACGGTGGACGCCTTCACCAAGGGCGTCGCCGAGCAGGTCGGCCGTGCGCTGGCCGGCCGGCCGGGTCACGAGGGCATACTCCTGGACCTGCGCGGCAACTCCGGCGGCCTGGTCACCGAGGCCGTCGGTGTGGCCTCCGCGCTCCTGGACGGCGGCCTGGTCGCCACGTACGACGTCCACGGCAGGCAGCAGGCGCTGTACGCCGCCGACGGCGGCGACACCGACACCCCGCTCGTGGTGCTCGTCGACGGCGGCACGATGAGCGCGGCCGAACTGCTCGCCGGCGCGCTCCAGGACCGCGGGCGCGCCGTCGTCGTGGGCTCCCGCACCTTCGGCAAGGGCTCCGTGCAGATGCCCAGCCGGCTGTCGGACGGCTCGGTCGCCGAACTCACCGTCGGCCACTACCGGCTGCCCGCGGGCCGCAGGGTGGACGGCCGCGGGGTCGAGCCCGATCTGTCGGTCACCGGCGGCGCGGACGCCGAGTCCGAGGCCCTCGAGGTACTGGACGGCCTGGGCACGCCGACCCGCTGACCGGTGCGCAAACCGGTACCCCCCGCCCCGCCGAGGTGCGACAATAGCCGCGCTATGGCAAAGGAAACGGGTCGCAAGCTGATCGCGCAGAACAAGAAGGCGCGGCACGACTACCACATCCTCGACACCTACGAGGCGGGCCTGGTGCTCACCGGCACCGAGGTGAAGTCGCTGCGCCAGGGACGCGCCTCCCTGGTCGACGGCTTCGGCCAGCTCGACGGGGGCGAGGCGTGGCTGCACAACGTGCACATCCCCGAGTACACCCAGGGGACGTGGACGAACCACTCGGCGCGGCGCAAGCGCAAAATGCTGCTGCACCGGGCGGAGATCGAGAAGCTCTTCCAGAAGTCGCAGGAGACCGGTCACACGATCGTCCCGCTCGCCCTGTACTTCAAGGACGGCCGGGCGAAGGTCGAGATCGCGCTGGCCAAGGGCAAGAAGGAGTACGACAAGCGGCAGACCCTGCGCGAGCAGCAGGACCGCCGCGAGGCCGACCGGGCCATCTCGGCGGCACGCCGCCGGCAGCGCGGGCAGTGAACGCCGCCCGCGCCGCGGGCGCGGGAATGCGCTGGCCACCGTGCGCGTTGGTCACGTACGATGGCATCAGCACCACCGGACGGTGACCGCCCGGTGTGCAGCTTGAAAAATCAACATGGGGATGATCGGTTTCGACTGGGGATGTCGAAGCAGGGGAAGCGAGCCGAGGAAGCGGCAATGATCTCGTAAACCATATGCCGAAAACAATAATCGCCAATAACAAGAGCGATTCCTCCGCCTTCGCGCTCGCTGCCTAATTAGCAGCTAGCCGAAGACTCCGCGGAGTGTCAGCCCGGGGCTGTTCCCGACCCGGATCCTGGCATCAGCTAGGGGACTAAACCACTGAGTCCGGCCACGGGGCTCGGTGGGAAATCAAACAGTGGCTGGGCCCGTCGGCGGCTTGTCCGCGTGACTGCCGGGGCCGAGAAAAGCACAGCGGACTGCGCTCGGAGAAGCCCTGGTTCCGCACCACAGGACGCGGGTTCGATTCCCGCCATCTCCACTGACCCAACGGAAGGCGATGCCTGCCGCGCTCCGCGCGGGAGGCATCGCCTTCCGTCGTTTCCGGGTGGCTCCGGCAACGGTCTTCGGACGGCCCGTGGAAGCCACCGGTCACGTCAGTCCCGGCGCCGGGCCGCGCGCAGGGAGAGCGCCGCGACCAGCGCGGCGGTGGCCGGCCGCGACCGCCGGTATCGCGTACGCGGGCACCGCGCCCCGGTGCTCCACGACGGACCCCGCCGCGAAGGAGCCCGCGGCGATGCCGCCCAGCAGGGCCGTGACGGCGAGCGTCATCCCCTCGTTGAGGCGGCCCGGCGGGACCCGGCGCTGGATCAGGGCCATCCCGTTGATCATCGTGGGCGCGGTGGCCATGCCCGCCAGGAGCAGCGCGGGGGCGAGCAGCCACAGGCCGCCGAGGGCCGCGGCGGGCAGCGGGCCGAGCATCAGGACGGCCATCAGGGCGACGCTCGCCGCGAAGCGGCCGCCGTCGGTGCCGCGGGGCCGGCGCAGCCCGTAGAGCAGGCCCGCCGCGCAGGAACCCGCCGCCTGGAGGGCGAGCACCGCCCCGGCGGCGCCGCGGTGCCCCTGGGAGTCGGCGAAGGCGATCGTGGTGACCTCCAGGGCCCCGAAGACGGCTCCCGTCGCCAGGAACGTCAGCAGGACGGCCGGCACCGCGGCCCGCCCCGCACCCGTCCCCGCGGCTGACCCTGACCCGGGCCGCGGCACCGGCGGCGGTTCGGTGCCGCGCTGCGCGGCGAAGAGCAGGATGCCGCCGAACAGCAGCAGCGCCCCCGCCAGCGTGCCGGCCTCGGGGAACAGCGCGGTGCACAGGAAGGCCGCGAGGACCGGGCCGAGCATGAAGCAGACCTCGTCCGCCGCCTGCTCGAAGGAGTTGGCGACGTGCCGGGCCCGCTCGTCGTCCCGGTACAGGTGCGCCCAGCGCGCCCGCGCCATGCCGCCGGTGTTCGGCGTCGTCGCGGTGGCGGCGTAGGCGGCGAACAGCGTCCAGACCGGGGCGTGCAGCCGTACGCACACCACCAGCGCGAGCGAGCCCAGCGCGGCGAGCCCCGCGGCCGGCACGGCCACCCGGGCCTGGCCGAGCCGGTCGGTCAGCCGGGCGGTCCAGGGGGCCACCACCGCCGTCGCGGCGAGCCCGGTGGCGGTGACCGCCCCGGCCAGCGCGTACGAGCCGTACGCCGCGGCGATCATGACGACCGCGCTGACGCCGAACATCCCCATCGGAAGCCGGGCCAGGAGGTTCCCGGTGGTGAAGGCCCGGGTGCCGGGCAGGGCGAAGAGCCGCCGGTAGGGGGCGGCGAGGGCGGGCGCGGTCATGCGATCACCCTCCCGGGACGCCCCCGGTGCGGTCCAACACCTGATCAGCGCCCACTGACGCGTTCCGGATGTGAATCGCGGACGTGTTCAATGGGCGGATGCCGCACGCCATCGACCCGCGCCTGCTCAGGGCGTTCACCGCCGTCGCGGAGGAACTGCACTTCACCCAGGCCGCCGCCCGGCTGCACGTCGCCCAGCAGGCGCTGAGCCGGGACGTCCGGCGGCTGGAGCGCGAACTGCGGGCCGCGCTGTTCGTCCGTACGACCCGCTCGGTGCGGCTGACCGCCGAGGGGGAGCGGCTGCTGCCGTACGCCCGGCGGGTCCTCGCCGCCCACGACGAACTGGCCGCCGCCTTCGCCCCCGCCGGCCGTCCGCTGCTCGTCGACATCGGCGCGCCCGTGGGCACCGGCCACCGCGTGCTGGCCGCCGCCCGCGCCGCCGCACCCGAACTCGAACTGACCGCGCGCTTCCACAGCGGGCTCACCGGCGCCGCCGCCGGGATCCTCGCGGGCCGCCTGGACGTCTCCTTCGGCCGCGCGGCGGGCCTGGCACCCGAGGTGCTGGACCGGCTGGAGCACCGGCCGGTCCGCCACGAGCGGATGGCCGTCCTGCTCCCCGCCGACCACCGGCTGGCCCCGCTCGCCGAGGTGCCGCTCGACGGGCTCGCCGGGGAGTCCCTCTACGCCGCCGCCGGGAACCCGGACACCGCCGAGTGGACGGACCTCGCCCGGCGCCTCTTCCGGGGCCGGGGCATCCTCGTCGCCGCGCCCTTCCCCGCCATCGACGGCCCGGAGGAGTTCGTCCGCCTGGTGCGCAAGCACCGCTGGCCCGTGCTGGCCAGCACCGAGTTCATCGACCTGCCCGGCTTCGTCCTGCGCCCGCTCACCGGTCCCGTGCCGCTGGCCCCGGTCTCCATGGTGTGGCGGCGCGGACTGCGCCACCCGGGACTGGACGCCCTGCTCGGCGCCGCGCGGCGGCTCGGCGCGGAGGAGGACTGGCTCGATCCGCCCGATGGCGCCTGGCTGCCGGAGCCGGACGCGCGCGTCATGGCGTCCCCGGCGCTCACAGGGGGCCCGGGCACCGGGTGAGAGCAAGGTTGCGTGACGGTCACCTCGGGCCATCGGGCGGAAACGCGGTGTTCCTACCGTCGTGGACATCACCCGACGAGCGACATCAGGGCCTGGAGGCGTCATGACTGCCGCGAGCACCACAGCACGCAAGGGCGGCCGCTGGATCGAGCGGTGGGATCCGGAGGACGAGGAGTTCTGGGAGTCCGACGGCCGCCGGGTCGCCCACCGGAACCTGCTCTTCTCCGTCCTGTCCGAGCACGTCGGCTTCTCGATCTGGACGCTCTGGTCGGTCATGGTGCTCTTCATGGGCCCGGAGTACGGCATCGACCCCGCCGGGAAGTTCTTCCTCGTCGCCATGGCCACGGCGGTCGGCGCCCTGGTCCGCGTCCCGTACACCTTCGCCGTCGCGCGTTTCGGCGGCCGCAACTGGACCGTCGTCAGCGCGCTCATGCTGCTGCTGCCGACGATCGCCGCGGCCGTCGTCATGGAGCCCGGCACCTCCTACGGCACGTTCCTCGCCGTCGCCGCGCTGACCGGGGTCGGCGGCGGCAACTTCGCCTCCTCCATGACCAACATCAACTCCTTCTTCCCGCTCCGGAAGAAGGGCTGGGCGCTCGGCCTCAACGCGGGCGGCGGCAACATCGGCGTGCCCGTCGTCCAGTTGGTGGGCCTGCTGGTCATCGGCACCGCGGGCGCCGGCCACCCCCGGCTGCTGCTCGCCGTCTACATCCCGCTCATCGTGGTCGCCGCCACGCTCGCCGCCCTGTCCATGGACAACCTGGCGCCCGTGCGCAACGACACGGGGGCGGCCGCGCTGGCGGTGAAGGACGGCCACACCTGGATCATGTCCTTCCTCTACATCGGCACCTTCGGGTCCTTCATCGGCTACAGCTTCGCCTTCGGGCTCGTCCTGCAGAACCAGTTCGCCCGCACCCCGCTGCAGGCCGCGTCCGTCACCTTCGTCGGCCCCCTGCTCGGCTCGCTGGTCCGCCCGGTCGGCGGACGTCTCGCGGACCGCTTCGGCGGCGCGCGGATCACCCTGTGGAACTTCCTGGCGATGGCCGCCGCCACCGCCGTGATCGTCCTCGCCTCGGCGCAGAAGTCCCTGGCGCTGTTCTCCGTCGCCTTCGTCGCCCTGTTCATCCTGACCGGCCTCGGCAACGGCTCGACCTACAAGATGATCCCGGGCATCTACGCCGCGAAGGCCGCCGCGATGGGGCTGACCGGCGAGGCCGCGGCCTCCTACGGACGGCGGCTGTCCGGCGCCGCGATGGGCCTGATCGGCGCGGTCGGCGCGCTCGGCGGCCTCGGCATCAACCTCGCCTTCCGGCAGTCCTTCCTCACCGGGGGCACCGGCACCCCGGCCTTCGTCACCTTCCTGGCCGTGTACGCGGCCTGCTTCGTGGTCACCTGGGCCGTATACCTGCGCAGGCCGGCGCCCGCCCCCGCCCCGGCCGTCGGGCCCGGTGCCGTGGCCGAGCCGGAGCCGCGGCTCTCCTACGCGGAGGTGTAGCCCCGGCGAACCGCGTAACAACGGGGAAATGAACGCGAACCCGGCCCGTCACCGGGGCTTGGAACCATGCGCGCAACGGGGCGCACGACTCCGGGACCCGGGACGGTCCCCGGCCTCCGTTGCACGTGTACCTCCGGCGGAGCGAGGCAGAGCCATGCAAGTGCGACACCCAGACGTCCTCCCCCTGGCGGGCTTCACGGTCGGCGTCACCGCGGCCCGCCGCGCCGACGAACTGTGCGCCCTCCTCGAACGGCGCGGCGCCGTCGTCATGCGGGCCCCCGCGCTGCGGATCGTCCCGCTGCCGGACGACACCGAACTGCTCGCGGCGACCAAGCGGCTGCTCGACCGCGGCCCCGACGTCGTGGTCGCCACCACGGCGATCGGCTTCCGCGGCTGGATCGAGGCCGCCGACGGCTGGGGCCTCGGCGAGGCCCTGCTGGAACGGCTGCGGCACGTCGAACTGCTCGCCCGCGGCCCCAAGGTGCGCGGCGCGATCCGCGCCGCAGGGCTCAGGGAGTCCTGGTCACCGGCGTCCGAGTCGATGGCGGAGGTCCTCGACCGCCTGCTGGACGAGGGCGTCGCCGGCCGGCGCGTCGTCGTCCAGCTGCACGGGGAGCCGGTGCCCGGCTTCAGCGAGGCCCTGCGCGCGGCAGGCGCCGAGGTCGTCGGCGTGCCCGTCTACCGCTGGATGCCGCCGCAGGACATCGGCCCGCTCGACCGGCTCATCGACGCGGCCCTCGTACGCGGGCTGGACGCGGTCACGTTCACCAGCGCCCCAGCGGCGGCCTCCCTGCTGGACCGGGCCGAACGCCGGGGCCTGCGCGGTGAGTTCCTCGACGCCCTGCGCCACGACATCCTCCCGGCCTGCGTGGGCCCCGTCACCGCGCTCCCCCTGGAGGCCCACGACGTCCCCACCGCCCAGCCCGAGCGCTTCCGCCTCGGACCGCTCGTCCAACTGCTCGCCGCGGAGCTCCCGCAGCGGGCGCGTCCCCTGCCCGTCGCCGGACGGCGCCTGGAGATCCGCGGCCACGCGGCCCTCGTTGACGGCGAGCTGCGCGCCGTTCCCCCGGCCGGGATGGCCCTGCTCCGCGCCCTCGCCCGGCGCCCGGGGTGGGTCGTCTCCCGGGCCGACCTGCTCCGGGTGCTGCCGGGGGCGGGGCGCGACGAGCACGCCGTCGAGACGGCGATGGCGCGGTTGAGGGTGGCGCTGGGGACGCCGAAGCTCATCCAGACGGTGGTGAAGCGGGGGTACCGGCTTGCGCTCGATCCGGCCGCGGACGCCAAGTACGCCTCCGCGTGACCCGGGTCGTGGGCGCGGCCGGTTGTCGTGTGCGGGTTGTTCGCGCCTGCGGCGGGCGGTTTCCCCGCCCGCCCTCTCCCAGCCTTCGGCCGGGGGGACCCCCGTCCCGGACGGTTGGTCCGGGCCTCGCGGGGTTCGTGGTGGGCCGGGGTCGGGGTCTTTGGGGCTGGGCATTCCGGTCCAGCTCGCATCCCGGACGCACAAGCCATACACGTCGGCGTCCAGAACGCCCACCCTCCCCCAGCCTTCGGCCGGGGGTGCCCCCACCTCCCCCGCCCCTTCCCATCGAGCGGTGGCGGCCGGTGGGGGGTGAGGAGGCGGTCCGGGGTTGCCGCACGTGCCTGGCCGAACCCCCACCGGCCGTCGGTCGCCCACCCGGCGGGAGGGGGTGTGGCGCGGTGCCTCCGCAGGGGACGAGCGGCGAACCCGGCGCCGAACGACGCAGAGTGAAGCGCGAGTCGGGAGGTGGGGGCACTCCCGGCCGAAAGCCGGAGGCGTACCCCGGCGCGGCACCGACCCCACGACGACCGCGAGCACGAACGGCCCGCACACGGCGACACGGGGCACCCCGGACCCTTCGGGAAGGCACGCGCCGAGTGGGCGGGACACGCCCGGTTGGCGTACGGTGACAGGCTGCCCCGTTCGCCGGGGCGGCGCGCGCTGCGCGTGACGTACCGAAGAACAAGAAGGGGGTCCTGCGTGGCAGCGGTCCGGGACACGGAGATCGCGGTCGAGCAGACGCATCTGGACCGGGTGTACGACCGGCTCGAGGAGAAGATCCACGAAGCCGAGTTCCTGATGGACGACGCAGTCAAACGCGGCCAGGTCGGGACGCCGGGCGCGCTCGCGGAGCGCGACGCACAGGTGTTCCGTGCGGGGCTGCATCTGAACCGGCTGAACTCGGAGTTCGAGGACTTCCTCTTCGGCCGGATCGATCTGCTCCTGGGCGAGGACGGCAAGAAGGGCCCGGACGGCGCGTACACCTCCGTGGAGCCCGCCGAGGACGCGATCCGGCCCGACGGGACGGCGGCGATCGCCGAGACCCTGCACATCGGCCGGCTCGGCGTGCTGGACGCGGACTACGCGCCGCTGGTGATCGACTGGCGGGCCCCGGCGGCGGCGCCGTTCTACCGGGCGACCCCGGTCGCGCCCGGCCGGGTCGTGCGGCGGCGCGTCATCCGCTCCAAGGGCCGCAAGGTGCTGGGCGTCGAGGACGACCTGCTGCGCCCGGAGCTGACGACGGGCCTGCCCGTGGTGGGGGACGGCGCGCTGATGGCCGCCCTGGGCCAGGCGCGCAGCCACACGATGCGGGACATCGTCTCCAGCATCCAGGCCGAGCAGGACGAGGTGATCCGGGCCCCCGCGGCCTCGGTCACCGAGGTGGCCGGCGGGCCCGGCACGGGGAAGACGGCCGTGGCCCTGCACCGGGCGGCGTACCTGCTGTACCAGGACCGGCGCCGGTACGCGGGCGGGATCCTGGTGGTCAGCCCGACGCCGTTGCTGGTCGCGTACACCGAGGGCGTGCTGCCCTCGCTGGGCGAGGAGGGCCAGGTCGCGATCCGCGCCGTGGGCTCGCTCGTGGACGGCGCCGAGGCGACGACCTACGACGATCCGGCGGTCGCCCGGATCAAGGGCTCGCTGCGGATGCTGAAGGTGCTGCGGAGGGCCGCCCGCGGGGTGCTGGAGTACGGGGCCGGTCCGGCGCGGTGTCCGGACCGGCTGCGGGTCGTGGCGTTCGGACGGCGGCTGGAACTGGACGCCGAGGAGCTGTCGGGGATCCGGCACGCCGTGCTGGGCGGGACGACGCCGGTGAACCTGCTGCGGCCCCGGGCCCGCCGTCTGCTGCTGGACGCCCTGTGGCGCAAGGCCGGGCGCCGCTTCGACGATCCGGAGCTGGCCGCGGAGGAGCGGCAGGGCTTCGACGAGGACATCTCCACCGAGCAGGAGTTCGTGGACTTCCTGGCCGCGTGGTGGCCGGTGCTGACCCCGCGCGGGGTGCTGGCGGCGCTCTCCGACGAGAAGCGGCTGGGGCGCTGGTCGCGGCGGGTCCTGTCACCGCCCGAGGTGCGCCGGGTGGCGCGCTCGCTGCGCCGGCTGGACGTCGGGGGCAACGGCGCGCTGTCCGTGCACGACGTGGCGATGCTCGACGAGCTCGAGGCCCTGCTGGGCCCGCCGCCGAAGGTGCGCAGCCGCGAGGCCGATCCGCTGGACCAGCTGACCGGACTGGAGGAGGTCACCACCTTCGCCGACCGGATGGCGGGCGGTCGGCGCAGCCGGCAGGACCGGCTGGACGCGGAGCGCACCGAGTACGCGCACGTGATCGTCGACGAGGCGCAGGACCTCACCCCGATGCAGTGGCGCATGGTGGGCCGCCGCGGCCGTGCCGCGACCTGGACGGTGGTCGGCGACCCCGCGCAGAGCTCGTGGACCGACCCCGACGAGGCGGCCCTGGCCCGTGACGAGGCCCTGGGCACGCGTCCGCGCCGCCGCTTCACGCTCACCGTGAACTACCGCAACCCCGCCGAGATCGCCGACCTGGCGGCGAAGGTGCTGGCGCTCGCCATGCCGGGCAGCGAGGCGCCGCGCGCGGTGCGCTCCACGGGGCTGGTGCCGCGGTTCGTGGCGGCCGCCGACGGGAGTCCCGGCGAGGCGGTCCGCGCGGAGGCGGAGCGGCTGCTGGACGAGGTCGAGGGCACGGTGGGTGTGGTCGTGGCCATGGGCCGCCGGGAGGAGGCCAGGGGCTGGCTGGCGGGGCTGGGCGAGCGCGTGGTGGCGCTGGGCAGCCTGGAGGCCAAGGGCCTGGAGTACGACGCGACGCTGGTCGTGTCGCCCGCGGAGATCGCGGACGAGTCCCCGGCGGGGCTGCGGGTGCTGTACGTGGCGCTGACCCGGGCCACCCAGCGGCTGACGGTGCTCTCCGGCGCGCGCGACCTGCCGGACGGCGCCGGCGTCCCGGACCTGCTGCGGGACTGACCCGTCCCATGACGACGGCGGGGCGCCCCTCTGGGAGGGGCGCCCCGCCGGACGTCTACGACACCGACCCGCCATGCTCGCCTCGCGGCAAGTGGGCGCTCGAAGCGCCTAAGGTTGGGCCCGGGGGCTTGGATCGAGCCGGTGCCTCACCCAGGCTAACAAACGATCCGGGATTGTCATTCCGTCTGTGTGCGCCGTTCCGGTGGCGGTCGGGGGAACATTAAGCACGCAAGCTTCCGTTGTCCCGCATCGCTACTCGACATTCTGTTGTAGGCCCCCGGGTTTACGCGTACCCACCGGTAGGTGGCAGCATCGAGGGCGCACAAAGCAGCGACAGCGGAGGAACAGCGGCCATGGCAACGGCGCCGAGCGTCTCGTACTCAATCACGGTGCGGCTGGAGGTGCCCGCGAGCGGATCCGCGGTCAGCCAGCTCACCACGGCCGTGGAGGCCTCCGGTGGCGCGGTCCACGGCCTCGACGTGACCGCTTCCGGCCACGAGAAGCTGCGAATCGACGTGACGATCGCGGCCACGTCCACCGCGCACGCGGACGAGATCGTCGCCAAGCTGGCGCAGATCGAGGGCGTCGCGATCGGCAAGGTCTCCGACCGCACGTTCCTGATGCACCTCGGCGGCAAGATCGAGATGGCGTCCAAGCACCCCATCCGCAACCGCGACGACCTCTCCATGGTCTACACCCCCGGTGTGGCCCGGGTCTGCATGGCGATCGCCAAGAACCCCGAGGACGCCCGCCGGCTGACCATCAAGCGCAACAGCGTCGCGGTGGTCACCGACGGCTCCGCGGTGCTGGGCCTCGGCAACATCGGGCCGAAGGCCGCGCTGCCGGTCATGGAGGGCAAGGCGGCGCTCTTCAAGCGCTTCGCGGGCATCGACGCCTGGCCGATCTGCCTGGACACCCAGGACACCGACGCGATCGTGGAGATCGTCAAGGCGATCGCCCCCGGCTTCGCCGGGATCAACCTGGAGGACATCTCGGCGCCGCGGTGCTTCGAGATCGAGGCCCGGCTGCGCGAGGCCCTGGACATCCCGGTCTTCCACGACGACCAGCACGGCACCGCCATCGTGGTGCTCGCGGCGCTGACCAACGCGCTGCGCGTGGTCGGCAAGCAGGTCGGCGACGTCCGGGTCGTCATGTCGGGCGCGGGCGCGGCCGGCACGGCCATCCTCAAGCTGCTGCTCGCGGCGGGCGTCAAGCACGCGGTCGTGGCCGACATCCACGGTGTCGTGCACAGCGGCCGGGAGGACCTGGTCGCGGCCGGTCCCGAGTCGGCGCTGCGCTGGATCGCCGACAACACCAACCCGGAGGAGATCACCGGGACCCTCAAGGACGCGGTGCGCGGCGCGGACGTCTTCATCGGCGTCTCCGCCCCCAACGTCCTGGACGGCGCGGACGTCGCGGCCATGGCCGACGGCGCCATCGTCTTCGCCCTGGCCAACCCCGACCCCGAGGTGGACCCGGCGGTCGCCCGGGAGACCGCCGCGGTGGTCGCCACGGGCCGCAGCGACTTCCCGAACCAGATCAACAACGTGCTCGTCTTCCCGGGCGTCTTCCGCGGCCTGCTGGACGCCCAGAGCCGGACGGTGAACACCGAGATGATGCTCGCGGCGGCGACCGCCCTCGCGGACGTCGTCACCGAGGACGAACTCAACCCGAACTACATCATCCCGAGCGTCTTCAACGACAAGGTCGCGGGCGCCGTCGCCGGTGCCGTCCGCGAAGCCGCGAAGGCGCAGGGCCTCACCGCGACGTCGTGACGACGGAGCGTCATCGGGCCGTGCACGACCCGCTTTTTGTGTGACTCTCCCGGGTGCCGGATTGGCGTTTCCCCCAGAAATAGGGGCAGGATGCGTACCTGGGCGGTGAGGGCCGCACCGCAGAAGCGCGATGAGCGTCTTCACAATGCGTCTTCCCCGACGGTCGACGTTGGGGGTTTCCATGCAAGGAGTACTTAGATGAACCGCAGTGAGCTGGTGGCCGCGCTGTCCGAGCGCGCCGAGGTGACCCGCAAGGACGCCGACGCCGTTCTGGCCGCGTTCGCCGAGGTCGTCGGCGAGATCGTCGCCAAGGGCGACGAGAAGGTCACCATCCCCGGCTTCCTCACCTTCGAGCGCAGCCACCGTGCCGCGCGCACCGCGCGCAACCCGCAGACCGGCGACCCGATCCAGATCCCGGCCGGTTACAGCGTGAAGGTCTCCGCGGGCTCGAAGCTCAAGGAAGCCGCCAAGGGCAAGTAATTCCGCGACTACCGCGACATGTGAAAGGGCGGCCTCCCCGCGGGGAGGCCGCCCTTCCGTGTGCTCCGGGGCGGGTGCCGGTCAGTCCGAGCTGGGCAGCTCGACCTTGGCGCCGAGCTTCTCCAGCTTCTGCATGAAGTTCTCGTAGCCGCGGTTGATCAGGTCGATGCCGTGCACCCGGGAGGTGCCCTGCGCCGCCAGCGCCGCGATGAGGTACGAGAAGCCGCCGCGCAGGTCGGGGATGACCAGGTCGGCGCCCTGCAGCCTGGTGGGGCCGCTGACGACCGCCGAGTGCAGGAAGTTGCGCTGGCCGAAGCGGCAGGGGGTGCCGCCCAGGCACTCGCGGTAGAGCTGGATGTGGGCGCCCATCTGGTTGAGCGCCGAGGTGAAGCCCAGCCGCGACTCGTAGACCGTCTCGTGGACGATGGACAGGCCCGAGGCCTGCGTGAGCGCCACGACCAGGGGCTGCTGCCAGTCGGTCTGGAAGCCGGGGTGGACGTCCGTCTCCAGGGCGATGGCGTTCAGGGGGCCGCCGGGGTGCCAGAAGCGGATGCCGTCCTCGTCGACCTCGAACGCGCCGCCCACCTTGCGGAAGACGTTGAGGAAGGTCATCATCTCGCGCTGGCTGGCGCCGCGGACGTAGACGTTGCCCTCGGTGGCCAGGGCCGCGCAGGCCCAGGAGGCGGACTCCAGGCGGTCCGGGAGGGCGCGGTGGTTGTAGCCGCCGAGCTTGTCCACGCCGGTGATGTGGATGGTGCGGTTGGTGCCCATCGTGATGATGGCGCCCATCTTCTGCAGGACGCAGATGAGGTCCTCGATCTCCGGCTCGATCGCGGCGTTGCTCAGCTCGGTGACGCCCTCGGCCAGGACGGCCGTCAGCAGCACCTGCTCGGTCGCGCCGACCGACGGGTACGGGAGCTCGATCTTGCAGCCGCGCAGGCGCTGCGGGGCCTCGAGGTACTGGCCCTCGGGACGCTTCTCGATCACCGCGCCGAACTTGCGCAGCACGTCGAAGTGGAAGTCGATCGGGCGGCCGCCGATGTCGCAGCCGCCCAGGCCCGGGATGAAGGCGTGGCCGAGGCGGTGCAGCAGCGGGCCGCAGAACAGGATCGGGATCCGTGAGGAGCCGGCGTGCGCGTCGATGTCGGCGACGTTCGCGCTCTCCACCTTGGACGGGTCGAGCACCAGTTCCCCGGACTCGTCGCCGGCCTGCACCGTCACCCCGTGCAGCTGCAGAAGACCCCGCACCACTCGCACGTCGCGGATGTCGGGCACGTTGCGCAGCCGGCTGGGTTCGCTGCCCAGCAGCGCGGCCACCATCGCCTTGGGCACGAGGTTCTTCGCGCCGCGGACGTGGATCTCCCCCTCGAGAGGGGTGCCACCGTGGACAAGCAGTACGTCGTTAAGGCCGGTCATTGCTCTCGCGATCCTGGAGACGGGCAGAAAGGAAGCTCGGTCCCCGCAGGCACCAAGAAGAAATGGTATTCGGCCTTCCGGCGACAGGAAGAGGCCTGTGAGGTCCCACTCATGTAATGGCTTCGCTACAGCACCCTGTGCGTTCGCGCGATTCCGGACGGTGGCCGTCGCGGCGGCCCGCGCACGGCCCCCGGCGCGGAAAGGGCGTAGTTGCCACCCCGCGCGGCGGCGGAATGCGGGATCATGTTGACCATGACCGAAGTGTCATCGCTCACCGGCAGACTGCTCGTCGCGACGCCCGCGCTCGCGGACCCGAACTTCGACCGGGCGGTGGTGCTCCTCCTCGACCACGACGAGGAGGGGTCGCTCGGCGTCGTCCTCAACCGTCCCACGCCCGTCGGGGTCGGCGACGTCCTGGAGCCCTGGGCCGGTCTGGCGGGCTCGCCGCAGGTCGTCTTCCAGGGCGGTCCCGTCTCCCTGGACTCCGCGCTGGGCCTGGCCGTGGTGCCCGGTGAGCCGCGGGACGGCGAGGACGCGGAGCCGCTCGGCTGGCGCCGGGTGTTCGGCGCGATCGGCCTGGTGGACCTGGAGGCGCCTCCGGAGCTGCTCGCGGCCGAGATGGGCTCCCTGCGCATCTTCGCCGGGTACGCCGGATGGGGGCCCGGCCAGCTGGAGGACGAGCTCGTCGAGGGTGCCTGGTACGTGGTGGAGTCCGAACCGGGGGACGTCTTCTCCCCGGACCCGGACCGGCTGTGGCGGTCCGTGCTGCGCAGGCAGCGCAGCGAACTCGCGATGGTCGCGACGTATCCGGACGATCCGTCTCTGAATTAGGCTTGCGTGCCATGAGCACTCTCGAGCCCGAGCGCGGGGCGGGCACCGGCACCCTCGTCGAGCCGACCCCGCAGGTGTCGAACGGCGATGGCGACCACGAGCGCTTCGCGCACTACGTTCAGAAGGACAAGATCATGGAGAGCGCGCTCTCCGGATCGCCGGTGGTCGCGCTGTGCGGCAAGGTCTGGGTGCCCGGACGGGACCCCAAGAAGTACCCCGTCTGCCCGATGTGCAAGGAGATCTTCGAATCCATGCCCGTCGGTGGCGGGGACAAGGACAAGGGCGGCAAGTAGCGGCCGCCACGGCACCCGGCAGGTACGGCCGCGGCACGGCGGCCGTACCTCGCGCGTTCGGGGGGACATGGCGCAGGACGACGCCGTCACGGCGGACCGGGTCTTCGGGCTGTGCGAGCGGGGGCGCTTCGAGATGGCGCACTCGCTCGTCGACGACGCCTTCGTCGCCCGCAACGGCAGCTTCGGCTACCTCGTACGGGCCAGGGTCTTCGCGTACGAGCAGCGGGCCGACCGGGCCCGGGAGGCCGTCGACTGGGCGCTGGCGCACGCGGAGCCCGGCGACCCCGACCCGCCGCTGCTGGCCGGGCTCGTCCTGCTGATGCTCGGTGACGCGCACGCCGCCCTCGGGCTCGGGCGGCGGGTCGTCGCCGCCGATCCCCGCGAGTGGCGCGCGCAGGTGCTGGTCGCCGACTCCTGCCGGATGCTCTCCCGCCGTCCCGAGGCGGTCGCCGCAGCCCGGCGGGCGGTCCTGATCGCGCCGCGCGAGGCCGAGGCGCAGGTCGCGCTCGCCCGGGCGCTGGACCTGTCGTTCCGGCCGGCCGCCCGGGCCGAACGCCGCACGGTCGTCGCCCGGGCGCTAACCCTCGGCGCCTCACCCGGCGACGTGGCGGGGCGGCGCCGGTGGCCGCGGGTCGTGCCCGCGCTGCTCGTGGCCGTGCTGGTGCTGGTCGCCGACCCCTGGGTGCTGGCCGGCGGGATGGCCGTCCTGACGGTGCTGGCGGGCGCGCTGTGGCTGCTGCAGGCCCGCCGCTCGGGCAGCACGGGCCGGGGGCGGCTGCAGACCGTGCGCGCCCTGGCCCGGGCCGAACTGAACGGGGACCCGGTGCGTGCCCGGGCCGTGGCCCTCACCGCGGGGGCCTGGCTGCCCGTGCTCCCGTTCGCCGCCACCGGCCTGGCGGCCGCCTCCGCCGCCGACGGCACCCCCTGGCCGCTTCCGGCCGTCCTGGGCGTCGCGGCGGCCGCCGTCGCGGTGCTGCTCGCGGCCGCCAGCGCGGTGCGCTGGTGGTACGGCGACGCCTTCCTGCAGCGCGACTTCCTGCCCAGCCGGCACGCCGTCCTCCAACTGACCGCCGTCGTCGGCCTCGTCGGGACCGTCGTGGCGCTGTACGCGGCCGGAACCGCCTCCACGGCGCTGTGGTCCGCCGTGACCGTGGCGCACGTCCTGTGGTGCGTCGTCGGCGTGCTGATCCCCGCCCTCGCGCTGAACCGGGCCCGCCGGGCGGCCGGCTGAGGGCGGACGGCTGGGGGCGGCCGGAACGGGCCGGAAAGAGGCGGCGATTGGTCTATTCCAATTGCCGCGAGGGCGGCAGGATGGT
This sequence comes from Streptomyces sp. PA03-3a, assembly GCF_033792735.1. Taxonomy (NCBI): domain Bacteria; kingdom Bacillati; phylum Actinomycetota; class Actinomycetes; order Kitasatosporales; family Streptomycetaceae; genus Streptomyces; species Streptomyces sp. PA03-3a. The sequence continues at coordinate 150,628 of NZ_JARAVM010000010.1, read as the reverse complement.
CGCCATGGACCTCATCCCGGCGCCCGTCGAGGCGCACCGGCACGCCGACGGCGGTCATGTGGACCTCGGCCCCGGCACCACCCTGGACGCCGGCCCCGGCACCGAAGGGACCGCGCGCTGGCTGCGCGCCACGGTCGGCGCCGCCACCGGGCTCCCGCTGCTCCCGCCCCCCGCGGGCACGCCCGGCACGATCACGCTCCGCCTCGACCCGGACGTGGCCGAGCGCCTCGGAGCCGAGGGCCACCGTGTGACGGTGTCGGCCGCGGACGGCGTGCGCATCGAGGGCGGGGGAGCGGCGGGGGTGTTCTGGGGCGCCCAGACCGTACGGCAGTTGCTCGGCGCCGACGCCTTCCGCCGCGCGCCGCTGCCGGAACGCGCCTGGCGCCTGCCGCACTTCTCCGTCGAGGACGCCCCGCGCTTCGGCTGGCGCGGCGTACTGCTGGACGTGGCACGGCACTTCATGCCCAAGGACGTCGTCCTGCGCTACGTCGACCTGCTGGCCGCGCACAAACTGAACGTGCTCCACCTGCACCTGACCGACGACCAGGGCTGGCGGGTGGAGATCCGCCGCTATCCGCGCCTGACCGAGGTCGGCGCGTGGCGCACCCGCACCAAGGTCGGGCTGCTGGAGTCCCCGCTGTGGGACGAGCGCCCGCACGGCGGCTACTACACCCAGGACGACCTCCGCGAGATCGTGGCGTACGCGGCCGAGCGGCACGTCACGGTCGTGCCCGAGATCGACGTCCCCGGCCATTCGCAGGCCGCCATCGCCGCCTATCCGGAACTGGGCAACGCGGACGTGGTGGACACCGGAGCCCTGCCGGTGCTCACCGGTTGGGGCATCAACCCGAACGTACTGGCGCCCACCGAGGCCACCGTGCGCTTCTACGAGAACGTCCTCGCCGAGCTCCTGGAGGTCTTCCCCTCGGAGTTCGTCCACATCGGCGGCGACGAGTGCCCCAAGGACCAGTGGCGCGCCTCGGCCACCGTCCAGGCCCGCATCAAGGAGCTGGGGCTGCGCGACGAGGACGAGTTGCAGAGCTGGTTCGTCCGGCACTTCGACACCTGGCTGAGCGGCCGGGGCCGCCGGCTCATCGGCTGGGACGAGATCCTGGAGGGCGGACTGGCCGAGGGCGCCGCCGTCTCCTCCTGGCGCGGCTACGCGGGCGGGATCGCCGCGGCCCGGGCCGGGCACGACGTCGTGATGTGCCCGGAGAGCCAGGTCTACCTGGACTGGCGGCAGTCGGACGGCGAGGACGAGCCCGTGCCGATCGCACACGTCCGCACCCTGGAGGACGTCTACCGCTTCGAGCCCGTTCCGGACGACCTCACCGCGAAGGAGGCCGCCCACGTCATCGGCGCGCAGGCCAACATCTGGACGGAGACGATGGATTCGGTCCGCGCGGTGGACTACATGGCCTTCCCGCGGCTCGCCGCCTTCGCCGAGACGGTCTGGAGCCGGCTGCCCGCGCCCGCAGCCCGTGACCACGAGGGCTTCGCCGCCCGAATGTCCACCCACTACGGGCGACTTGACGCACTGGGGGTCGAATACCGGCCGCCGGGCGGTCCGCTGCCGTGGCAGCGGCGGCCGGGCGTCATCGGACGCCCGATCGAGGGGCCGCCCCCGATCGTGTGAGGCCAGCCACAACCCGGGGCCGGCCGGTGCGGGAGATGGCAGGGTGGTGGGGCCGATCACGGCAAGGCGCATGAAGGAGGCCATTCCCGTCGCAACCTGGAGAAAGCCGCGAACCGGACGGAGTTCCATCCGGAAGACGGGTTCTCCTTTGCGACCCTCGCGTTGATCGCCCCGGAAGATGTGCCAGAGTTGCCACGTCCGGGCTGTCAGCACGTACCGTACGGCTACCGCACCGCGGACAGCCGGGGAAGGGGCAGCTGCGTGAGCACGTACGCACGGCAGGCAGCGCGCAATGTGGCGTTGCCGACCTCGCTCGACGAGGCCGTGGCGGCCTTGGCCGCCGCGCCCACCGCCGTGCCCGTCGCCGGAGGCACCGACCTCATGGCGGCCGTGAACTCCGGGCTGCTGCGCCCCGCGGGACTGGTCGGCCTCGGGCGGATCAGCGAGATCCGCGGCTGGCAGTACGCCGACGGCGCGGCGCTGCTCGGCGCCGGCCTCACCCACGCCCGCATGGGCCGCCCCGACTTCGCCGCGCTCATCCCCGCGCTGGCCGCCGCCGCGCGCGCCGCCGGGCCCCCGCAGATCCGCAACGCGGGCACGCTCGGCGGCAACATCGCCGGCGCCGCCCCCACCGGCGACTCGCTGCCCGTGCTGGCCGCCCTGGAGGCGTCCGTCCTCGTCGCCGGCCCGGACGGCAACCGCGAGCTGCCGGTCAGCCACCTGCTCACCGGCATGGACCCGCTGCGGCCGGGCGAGGTCCTGGCGTACGTCAGGGTCCCGCTGCTGCACGCGCCGCAGACCTTCCTCAAGGCCACCGGCCGCACCGGCCCCGGCCGCGCGATCGCGTCCGTGGCCGTCGTCCTCGATCCCGCGCGCCGGGGCGTACGCTGCGCGGTGGGAGCCGTCGCACCGGTGCCGCTGCGGCCGCTCGAGGCCGAACGCTGGGTCGCCGGGCTGATCGACTGGGACGGCGAGCGCACGCTGGCACCGGAGGCCCTCACGGCCTTCGGCGAGTACGTCGCCGCCGCCTGCATCCCCGACCCGCTGCCGGCCGCGGACGACGGCATGGGGGGAACCCCACCCGCGGTCCCCGAACTGCCCCCCGCGGCCGTCCAGCTGCGGCGTACGGTGGCCGCACTGGCCCGCCGCGCGCTGGGGAGGGCACTGGCATGAGTGACGACGTGTACGACGACAGGACACCGGACGGGCGCATGACCGACCAGCCGCAGGCGGGGTCCCCCCAGCCGCACGGCGGGGGATTCACCCCGGGGCACGGGGTGTGGGAGCCCGTGCCCCACGGCGAGTACGACCCCGACCAGACCATGCACGTCTCCTTCGCGGCGCAGTTGTCCATGACCGAGCCGGGCGCCGACCCGCTCGCCGCCCCGGGCCACGGCTACGCCCCCGAGCCGCCCGCCGCGCCGATGACGGTCGCCCACACCGAGGCGCCCGCCGCCCCGGCCGCCGGCGAGGACGCGGCCACCACGTGGGCGATCCCCGTCGTGCGCGAGGACGTCGCCGCCGACGACTCCGGCGAGTACTCGGTGGGCGCCTTCATGCCCGCCCCCGACCCGGTGCAGCAGCCCTGGACCGCCCCCGCCGCCCCGCAGGCGCCCCCGGCGCCCCACGCGGGCCCGGCCGACGGCGGCTGGTCCCTGCCCGCGGACGCCACCGGCCAGTGGAAGCTGCCGCTGGCCCCGGACGGCGTCGCCGGGGAGTCCGGCGAGTACGGCTTCCCGCCCGCCCCCACCCCCGCCTACGCGCCGGCCGACGCCTTCGGGGAGCCCCGGCCCGGGCAGGCCCCCGGCGACGACCTCGCGCACCCGCAGGAGCCGGCGGCGGAGCCCGCCGAGGACCTCGTGGCGGACCCCGCGGCGGAGGAGCCCCCCGCCCCGGAGGAGGCCGCCGGGGAACCCGGTGACGAGCCCGGCGCGGACGCGCACAGCGAGCACCCGGTGGACTCCTACGTCCTCAACGTCAACGGCACCGACCGGCCCGTCACCGACGCCTGGCTCGGCGAGTCCCTGCTCTACGTGCTGCGCGAGCGCCTCGGCCTCGCCGGCGCCAAGGACGGCTGCGAGCAGGGCGAGTGCGGGGCCTGCTCGGTCAAGGTCGACGGCCGTCTCGTCGCCTCCTGCCTGGTGCCCGCGGCGACCGCCGCGGGCAGCGACATCCGCACCGTCGAGGGGCTGTCCGCCGGCGGGAGCCCCTCGGACGTCCAGCGCGCGCTCGCCGAGTGCGGGGCGGTGCAGTGCGGTTTCTGCATCCCCGGCATGGCGATGACCGTGCACGACCTGCTCGAGGGGAACCACAGCCCGACCGAGCTGGAGACCCGGCAGGCCATCAGCGGCAACCTCTGCCGCTGCTCCGGCTACCAGGGCGTCCTGGAGGCCGTCCGCCAGGTCGTGGCCGAGCGCGAGGAGAGCGCCGAGAGCGCCGCGGACGACACCGCGGGCGACCCGGCGGAAGGCGTCCGCGTCCCGCACCCGCGCCCCTCCTCCGGAGGCCCGGCGTGAGCACCCCGAACCTCCTGACCCGGCACCACCTCCCCCCTCGCGGCAGCGAAAGGTACGCGCGATGACGGGCCCCGACGCCGCGACGGCCACCCCGGCCGTGGGCACCCCCCCGCCGGTCGCGACCGGCGCCGACGAGCAGCAGGCCGCGCCGCACGGCATCGGCGCCTCCCTGCCCGCCCCCGACAGCCTCGCCAAGGCCCAGGGCACGTACCCGTACGCCGCCGACCTGTGGGCCGAGGGCCTGCTGTGGGCGGCCGTCCTGCGCTCCCCGCACCCGCACGCCCGGATCCTGTCCGTCGACACCACGGAGGCCGTCGCGCTGCCCGGCGTTCGGGCCGTGGTGACCCACGAGGACGTCCCGGGCGACGCCATGCACGGGCGCCGCGTCGCCGACCGCCCCGTCTTCGCCAAGGACACCGTCCGGCACCACGGCGAGGCCATCGCCGCCGTGGCCGCCGACCACCCCGACACGGCCCGGCTCGCCGCCGCCGCCATCCACGTCGAGTACGAGGTCCTGGAGCCCGTCATCGACCCGGAGCGGGCCTTCTCGGCGCCCCCGCTGCACCCCGACGGCAACCTGATCCGGCACATCCCACTGCAGTTCGGCGATCCGGACGCGGTCGGCGAGGTCATCGTCGAGGGCCTGTACCGGGTGGGCCGCCAGGACCCGGCCCCCGTGGGCGCCGAGGCCGGCCTCGCCGTGCCCCGCCCCGACGGCGGCGTGGAGCTCTACGTCGCCTCCACCGACCCGCACACCGACCGCGACCTGGCCGCCGCCTGCTTCGGGCTGGAACAGGACCGGGTCAAGGTCGTCGTCACCGGAGTGCCCGGCGCGATGGGCGACCGCGAGGACTCCGGGGTGCAGATCCCCCTCGGGCTGCTCGCGCTGAAGACCGGCTGCCCGGTCAAGTTCGTGGCCACCCGCGAGGAGTCCTTCCTCAGCCACAGCCACCGCCACCCGACCCTGCTGCGCTACCGCCACCACGCGGACGCCGAGGGCCGCCTGGTCAAGGTCGAGGCCCAGGTGCTGCTGGACGCCGGCGCGTACGCCGACACCTCCGCCGACGCGCTGGCCGCGGCCGTGGCCTTCGCCGCGGGCCCCTACGTCGTCCCGCACGTCTTCGTCGAGGGCTGGGCGGTGCGCACCAACAACCCGCCCTCCGGCCATGTCCGGGGCGAGGGCGCGATGCAGGTCTGCGCGGCCTACGAGGGCCAGATGGACAAGCTCGCCGCCAAACTCGGCCTGGACCCGGCCGAGATCCGCATGCGCAACGTCATGGCCACCGGCGACCTGCTGCCCACCGGCCAGACGGTCACCTGCCCGGCACCCGTCGGTGAACTGCTCAAGGCCGTACGCGACACCGACCTGCCCCCGCTGCCCGTCGACGACGACGAGTCCGAATGGCTGCTCCCGGGCGGCCTGGAGGGCGCGGGCGAGCCGGGCGCGGTGCGCCGCGGCGTGGGCTACGCGCTCGGCATGGTCCACATGCTCGGCGCGGAGGGCACCGACGAGGTCTCCACCGCCACCGTCCGCGTCCACGACGGCGCCGCCACCGTCATCTGCGCCGCCGTCGACACCGGCCAGGGCTTCGCCACCCTCGCCCGGCAGATCGTGCAGGAGGTCCTCGGCGTCGAGGACGTCCGCGTGCTGCCCTCCGACACCGACCAGCCCCCGGCCGGCGCCGCCGCCCGCGGCCGTCACACCTGGGTCTCCGGCGGCGCCGTCGAACGCGCCGCCAAGATGGTGCGCACCCAGCTGCTGCAGCCGCTCGCCGGGAAGTTCGGCATGTCGGCGGAGCTGCTCACCATCGCCGACGGAAAGATCACCAGCTACGACGGCGTGCTCTCCACCACCGTCGAGGAGGAGCTGGCCGGCAAGGAGCTGTGGGCGACCGCCCAGTGCCGTCCGCACCCCACCGAGAAGCTCGACGACACCGGCCAGGGCGACGCCTTCGTCGGTCTCGCCTTCTGCGCCGTACGCGCCGTGGTGGACGTCGACATCGAACTCGGCGCGATCCGGGTCGTGGAGATGGCCGTCGCCCAGGACGTCGGCCGGATCCTCAACCCCGCGCAGCTGCGCGCCCGCATCGAGGCCGGGGTCGGCCAGGGCGTCGGCATGGCCCTCATGGAGGACCTTCGCGCGCCGCGCGGCATCATCAAGCGGCCCAACCTGACCGGCTATTCGCTGCCCACGGCGCTCGACGCGCCCGCGATCCGCGTGGTCCGGCTCATCGAGGAACGCGACGTGCTCGCACCCTTCGGCGCCAAGGCCGCCAGCGCGGTCCCCGTGGTCGTCTCCCCGGCCGCCGTCGCCTCCGCCGTCCGCGCGGCCACCGGCCGCCCCGTCAGCCGGCTGCCCATCCGCCCCCAGCACGCGGTCGTCCGCCCCCAGGGCTGACCCACCGCCACGCACGACGAAGGGCCCGGTCCGTGCGGACCGGGCCCTTCGTGCGGAAGGCGGTACGCGGTTCCCCGTCCCGACTTCGCTCGGGCAGGACGCGAAGGTCGCCGAAGCGAAGTGCGCCCGAGGCGGGAAGATCTTCCCCCCGGGGTGGGACGTAACCCTGTGGCCGCGGCGTCTTAGCTGCGGGCCATCGCAACCAGCGCGCGGTGGCAGTGACGTCCGCAGCGGCCGAGCGGCGGGCCGAACTTCCCGGGGTCGGCCGGTACGGCCGACCCCGGGAAACCGGTACGGGTGCTACGGGGTGACGCGCAGCAGCAGGTTGGGTGATCCGCTGCCGGGGCCGGCGACCACTCCGGAGGTGGCCGCCGAGGTCAGGGCGCTCGCCACCTGGGAGGGCGAGGCCGACGGATGTCCGGCGAGATAGACGGCGGCCGCGCCCGTGACGTGCGGGGTCGCCATCGAGGTGCCGGAGATGGTGTTGGCGGCGGTGTCGCTGTTCTTCCACGCGGAGGTGATGGACGATCCGGGCGCGAACAGGTCCAGCCCAGAGCCGTAGTTGGAGTAGCTGGCCCTGGCGTCGGTGCTGGTCGTGGCGCCGACGGTGATCGCCTCGCTCACGCGCGCGGGCGAGTAGGAGGAGGCGTTCGCCCCGTCGTTGCCCGCAGCGACGGCGTAGGTGACCCCGGAGGCGATCGAGTTGCGGACGGCGGTGTCGATCGCGGTGTTGGCGCCGCCGCCCAGGCTCATGTTGGCCACGGCCGGCTTCACGGCGTTGGCGGTGACCCAGTCGATGCCGGCCACGACCTGGGCGGTCGTGCCCGATCCGGCGTTGTTCAGGACACGTACAGCGACGATCTTCGCCTTCTTGGCGACGCCGTACGAGGTGCCGGCGACGGTGCCCGCGACATGGGTGCCGTGTCCGTTGCCGTCCTGGGCGACGAAGTCGTTCTGGACCGCGTCGTAGCCGTAGGAGGCGCGGCCGCCGAAGTCGGTGTGCGTGATGCGCACTCCGGTGTCGATGATGTACGCCGTCACGCCGGCTCCGGCCGTGTCGGGGTACGTATAGCTGTTGTTCAGGGGGAGCGCCGCCTGGTCGATGCGGTCCAGTCCCCACGAGGGCGGATTGGTCTGCGTGGCCTCGATGCTGACCGTGGCGTCCTGGATGACCTGGGCGACGGCGGGGTCCGCGGCGAGCCGCCCGGCCTCGGTCGCGGTCATGTGGGCCGCGTAGCCGTTGAGGGCGGCGCGGTAGGTGTGCTCGACCACGCCGCCGTGGCGGGTCACCACGCTCCGGCCCCCGGCCGAGGTCGATGTGAGTCCGGAACTCTTCTTGAGGATGACGATGTAGCTGTCCTTCACGGCGCCCTTGACGTCGGCGCCGATGATGCGGCCTTCGGTCGGTGCAGCCTGTGCGGGGGTTACCGCGGTCAGACCGAGGGCGGCGGCGGTCACCACCGCCGAGAACGCTGCGGCGATCCGCCGCTGGGTTCTGTGCGTCACTGCCATCGCGGGGGAGTCCTCCTGCAATCGCTGGTGCGTTACGGGACGACCGACATCGTGATGTACCTGACGCGTTCACTACAAGAGCGCCTCGGGGAGGTCTGCCTCGCCTGTGTGGGCCCGTCGGTTCGAGCCGGGTGCTGCCTCCTCGCGATTCGCCCGTGTCGCTAGGTTCTGTCCGGACGATTACGGTGCGGTCCTCGGACGCGGTCCCGTTCAGCCGCCCGCCCCGACCCAGGTCCCCGCGCTTGAAGCCCGCCAGCTCACTAGGATTCCACCGTGATCCGGGACGGTGAATCGATGCGCGGCGGCCTGTCGACGGTGCGCCGTGTGGGCGAGACCATCCTCAGGCCCTGGCGCGTGTGGACCCCCGCCGTGCGGGAACTGCTGCGCCACCTGGAGCAGGTGGGATTCGCTGGCGCACCGCGCGCTCTGGGTGACGGTCCCGTGGACGGCCACGAGGTGGTGTCCCTGCTGCGCGGCGAAGTCGGGCTGTACCCGTGGCCACGGGCGCTCCTCGCGGACGAGGGTGTCACCGCGCTCGGTCGATGGCTGCGCGACTACCACGAGGCCGTACGCGGCTTCCGGCCCTCGTCACAGGTTGTCTGGTGCGATCCCGACGCCCGTTGGCGTCCTGGGCTGATCATGCGCCACGGCGACCTCACCAGCTGGAACTCGGTCTGGGCGGACGACCGCCTGGTGGGCGTTATTGACTGGGACCTGGCCATCCCCGGCGAGGCGTTGGACGACCTCGCACAGTTGGCCTGGTACAGCGTGCCTTTGCGGCTTCCCGACCGTCAGCGCAGAGTCGGCTACGGCGCAGCCGGCGCGCCGTTGGCGCGACGGCTGCGGCTACTGTGCGATGCCTACGGCGCGGACCCGGCCGACGTGCTGGACGCGCTGGCGCGGTTGCAAAGCGACGAGACCGAGCGGATAGAGCGCCTGGGCCCGCTCGGCGCGGACCCCTGGGCGGCATTCCTGCGGCAGAACTTCATCCCGGACATCGAGGAAGAGCGCGCGTGGGCGCTGGCTCGGCGCGAGGAACTCCTCGGACGCGTTTGACGGGACCTGGCCGGAGCGCCCGCCCATGCTCTCTATACGTCGCCTCAGCCGAAGGGCTGCTCACTCGGTGATCACCGAGGGTGGGTTCGCGGCAGTGGCCCTGACACGCCGCTACTGAGACGGGAACTGAGACGGACGACCAAAAGGGGTGGCACCCCCGAGGGGGCCACCCCTTTGCCTTGCCTGGTCAAGACGGTAGAGGCCGTGGCGGGAATCGAACCCACGTAACTCGATTTGCAGTCGAGCCCCTGAACCACTCGGGCACACGGCCTGGCGTCGTCGACGTACCCCGACCATAGACGCGGCCCCCGGGAGGGGGTCAACGCCTCCCGGGAGCCCGCAACAGGACTGCCATACGCCGTTCACGAACCGCCGGGTGAGGCCGCGCCCGACAGGAACTCCTCCACCACCGGGCGGAACAGCTCGGGTTCGTCCACCCACGGGAAGTGCCCGACGGCGTGCAGCGGGCGCAGGCGGGCGTGCGGGAAGCAGGCCGCGACGACCTCGCCCGCGCGCATGCCGGTGACGGCGTCGCGGTCGCCGGTGACGACCAGGACCGGGCAGGTCACCTCGCGCAGCCGGGCCAGCACGGCGAGCCGGGCCGGCTCGTCCAGGCCCTGCCAGAAGCCGGCGCGGGGGACCGGGTGCAACTGGCCGCCCTCGGCGGCGGCGTGGGCGCGCTGGGCCTCGCCCCAGTGGCCGTACGCCATCGGCGCGACGTGGAGCAGCAGCGTACGGACCCGGTCGAGGTCGTCGGCGGTCTCCAGCTCGGCGAGGGAGGCGACCGCCTCCGGCCACCAGGGTTCGGCGACCCGGCTCTCGAAGATCTCCCGGGCGTCGTCGGGCAGCTCGCCCTGCAGCCGGGAGCCCGGGGTGACCAGCACGAGGTGGGTCAGCCGCTCCGGGTAGGCGGCGGCGTACGCCTGCGCGGTCGCGGCGGCCGCGTCGTGCGCGAGCAGTGCGAAGCGCTCCAGGCCCAGGTGCCTGCGCAGCGCCTCCAGGTCCTGGGCGAGCCGCGGGAAGGAGTAGGCGAGCGGGTCGTCGGCCGGCGGGCTGCCTCCGGTGCCCCGGCTGTCCGGGACCACCAGGCGCCGGCCCCGGTCCAGGCCGCCCAGGTCGCCCAGGTATGCGGCGTCACGCCCCGGGCCGCCTGCGAGCGCGAGCAGCACGGGCCCCTCGCCCCGATCCGTGTAGGCGAGCCGGCTTCCGTCGTACGAGGTGTAGTGCGGCATGGCCTACACCTTCCCTGCCTCGGCCGCCTTCTCCCGGCCCTAGGCCGAAAGGCCGACCGGGGTGCCAGGGGCAAGGAGCCGATTGACCCCTTACCCTGTCGTGGTGACCACCGCAGACACCGAGCCGGTATCCGGCCATGCAGGCATGCTCCTCGCCGCGCCGGACACCGGCACCGACACCGTTCTGGGCAGCCGCTACCGCGCGCTGACCCTCGCGATGGTCTCCGTCGTCCTGCTCATCGCCTTCGAGGCCACCGCCGTCGGCACGGCCATGCCCATCGCCGCGCGCGAGCTGGACGGGCTGCAGCTGTACGCCTTCGCCTTCTCCGGCTACTTCACCACCTCGCTCTTCGCGATGGTCGTCAGCGGCCAGTGGTGCGACCGCACCGGCCCGCTGGCGCCGCTCGTCGCCGGCATCGGCGCCTTCGCGGCCGGTCTGGTCGTCTCCGGCACCGCCCAGTCCATGTGGCCGTTCGTGCTGGGCCGCGCCGTGCAGGGCATCGGCGGCGGGCTCGTCATCGTGGCCCTGTACGTCGTCGTCGGCCTCGCCTACCCCGAACGCCTGCGGCCCGCGGTGATGGCCGCCTTCGCCGCGTCCTGGGTGCTGCCCTCCATCGTCGGCCCGCTCGTGGCCGGCACGGTCACCGAGCAGTTCGGCTGGCGCTGGGTCTTCCTCGCCATCCCGGCGCTCGTCGTGCTCCCGCTCCTCATCGGCATGCCCGCCCTGCGCCGCACCTCCCTGCAGCGGCCCCCGGACGACCGCAGGGCTCCCGACCGGCGCCGGCTCGGCCTGGCGCTCGCCGTCTCCGCCGGCGCCGGGCTGCTCCAGTACGCCGGGCAGGACCTGCGGCCACTGTCCCTGGTCTTCGCGGTGGCGGGCGCCGTGCTCGTCGTCCCGGCCGCGCTGCGGCTGCTGCCCCGCGGCACCTTCCGCGCGGCCCGCGGACTGCCGTCGGTGGTGCTGCTCCGCGGTGTGGCCTCCGGCACGTTCCTCGGCGCCGAGAGTTTCGTCCCGCTGATGCTCGTCACCCAGCGGCACATGTCGCCGACGCTCGCCGGGCTCTCCCTGGCCGCCGGCGGCGTCACCTGGGGCATCGGCTCCTGGATCCAGGGCCGCCCCGGCCTCGAGCCCCACCGCGAACGCCTCGTCGTCCTCGGGATGTTCCTCATGGCCGCCGCGATCGCCGGCGCCGCCCTGCCGCTCCTGGACGCCGCCCCCGCGTGGAGCGCGGCCGCCGCGTGGGCCGTGGGCGGCCTCGGCGCGGGCCTGGTCATCTCCTCCCTGAGCGTCATCCTCTTCAAGCTCTCGGCCCCCTCCGAGGCCGGTGCCAACTCCGCCGCCCTGCAGGTCTCCGACGCCCTGTCCAGCGTCGTCCTCGTCGCCGCCGCGGGCACCGTCTTCGCCGCCCTCGGCGGGGCGTCGGGCGCCTTCACGGCCGTCCTCCTCCCCCTGGCCGTCCTCGCCCTCGCGGGCGTCGGCGTCGCGGCACGGCTCCGCCCGAAAACCGGGTGAGGCGGGCGCGCCGGGGGGCTACCGTCCGAGTGTGAAAGAGCTGACCATCGTCTTCACCGACGCCGAGTGGGAGTCCCTGGCGGACCTCGCGGACGCGCACGGCGTGCCCGCGGCGGAGTTCGTGCGCACGGCGGTGCGGGCCCACGAGGCGGCCGAGGCCGCGCGCGTCCGCGCCGCGGGGGAGGCGTACGCCGCCGTCCACGCGGACCTGCTGCGCAGGCTGGGGGAGTGACGTGACCGTGCGCCACCTCACCCTCGCCGAGGTCACCGACCTCGCCCGCCTCGCCTGCGGCGGCGAGCCGCCCGCCATGCGCGAGCCCGGGCTGCTCGCGTCGGCCGTGCACCGTCCGCGGGCCCGGATGTTCGGCGTCGAGGCGTACGGGGACGACGTCTTCGCGGCGGCGGGGGCGCTGCTGCACGGGATCGCGGCCAACCACCCCCTGGTCGACGGGAACAAGCGGACGGCGTGGCTGGCGGCGGCGGTGTTCCTGGGGCTGAACGGGGTCGACCTGCGATCGGCCGACCAGGACGCGGCGTACGACCTGGTCGTGTCGGTCGCGGCGGGGGAGGTCTCCGCCCCCGCGGTGATCGGTCACGCCCTGGCCCGCCTGGCCGCCCCCTGACGCGGTCCCTCGCGGCCCGTTGTTGTGTGCGGGTTGTTTGCGCCTGCGGCAGGCATCCCCCGCCCGCCCTCCCTCCCCCCAGCCTTCGGTCGGGGGCCCCCATGGGGGCACCCCGCCACACCCCCTCCGGTCGTCTAGGCGACTAGTGGCCGGACGGGGTTCGGAGAGCGGTCCGGGGTTGCCGCAGGTGCCTTACTGACCCTCCACCGGCCGTCATGCGCCCACACAGCGGGAGGGGGTGTGGCGGGGTGCGCCCGGAAGCGACGAGCGGGGAACCCGGCGCCGAATGATGTGGTCGTAAACCGCGAGCGCTGAGGACGTGCGCCGGCGCGGCCCCGACCCAGGCACACGTTGCGCAGGCCCGCACTGACCGCGCCGGGCAATCGGGAGGGAGGGCGGGGGAGAAACCGCAACCGCAACCACCGCGGCGCCGCACACGACAACGGGCCGCAACCACGACCCCCCGCCGCGCGCCAGTAGGCTGTGACGGTTGTCGTACCCGACCCGTCACCGGAGACCGTGACTACCACCGCCCCGCACAGCGCCAGCAACTCGCACTCGCACCACCTGTCGCCCGCCTTCCCCGGCCGCGCCCCCTGGGGCACGGCCGGCAAGCTGCGTGCCTGGCAGCAGGGTGCCCTGGACCGGTACATCGCCACGCAGCCACGTGACTTCCTCGCCGTCGCGACGCCCGGCGCCGGCAAGACGACGTTCGCGCTCACCCTGGCCTCGTACCTGCTCCACAACCACCTCGTGCAGCAGATCACCGTCGTCGCCCCCACCGAGCACCTGAAGAAGCAGTGGGCGGAGGCCGCGGCCCGGATAGGCATCAAGCTGGACCCCGAGTACAGCGCGGGGCCGGTCGGGAAGGACTACCACGGGGTCGCGGTGACCTACGCGGGCGTCGGCGTACGCCCGATGCTGCACCGCAACCGCTGCGAGCAGCGCAAGACGCTGGTGATCCTGGACGAGATCCACCACGCGGGCGACAGCCGCTCCTGGGGCGAGGCGTGCCTGGAGGCGTTCGAGCCGGCGACCAGGCGGCTGGCGCTGACCGGGACGCCGTTCCGGTCGGACACCAACCCGATCCCGTTCGTGACGTACGAGGAGGGCAACGACGGCATCCGCCGGTCCTCCGCCGACTACACCTACGGCTACGGCAACGCGCTCGCCGACCACGTCGTGCGCCCTGTGATCTTCCTCTCCTACAGCGGCAACATGCGCTGGCGCACGAAGGCCGGCGACGAGATCTCCGCGCGGCTCGGCGAGCCGATGACCAAGGACGCGATCGGCCAGGCCTGGCGGACCGCGCTGGCGCCGACCGGCGAGTGGATCCCGAACGTGCTGCGCGCCGCCGACCAGCGGCTGACGGAGGTCCGCAAGTCCATCCCGGACGCCGGTGCCCTGGTGATCGCCACCGACCAGGACACGGCCCGGGCGTACGCCAAGCTGATCCGGGAGATCACGGGGCACAAGGCGACCGTGGTGCTCTCCGACGACACCGGGGCGTCCTCGCGGATCGAGGAGTTCAGCGCGAGCGACGACCGCTGGATGGTCGCGGTCCGCATGGTGTCGGAGGGCGTGGACGTCCCGCGGCTGGCCGTCGGGGTCTACGCGACGACGATCTCCACGCCGCTGTTCTTCGCGCAGGCGGTCGGCCGCTTCGTGCGGTCCCGCAGGCGCGGCGAGACGGCCTCGGTCTTCCTGCCGACGATCCCCACGCTGCTGGAATTCGCCGGCGAGATGGAGGTGGAGCGCGACCACGCCCTCGACAAGCCCAAGAAGGAGGGCGAGGAGGACCCGTACGCGGAGTCCGAGAAGGAACTGGAGGAGGCCGAGAAGCAGCAGGACGAGGACACCGGCGAGCAGGACATGCTGCCCTTCGAGGCGCTGGAGTCCGACGCCGTCTTCGACCGGGTGCTGTACGACGGCGCCGAGTTCGGCATGCAGGCGCACCCGGGGAGCGCGGAGGAGCAGGACTACCTGGGCATTCCGGGCCTTCTGGAGCCGGACCAGGTGCAGTTGCTGCTGCAGAAGCGGCAGGCCCGGCAGATCGCGCACAGCCGGAAGAAGCCGGACGAGGAGGCGGACCTGCTGGAACTCCCCGCCGAGCGGCGGCCGATCGTCACGCACAAGGAGCTGCTGGAGCTGCGCAAGCGGCTCAACACGATGGTCTCCGCGTACAACCACCAGAGCGGCAAGCCGCACGGCGTCATCCACAACGAGCTGCGCCGGGTGTGCGGTGGTCCGCCGAGCGCGGAGGCGACGGCGGGGCAGCTCAACGAGCGCATCAAGAAGATCCAGGAGTGGGCGACCCGGATGCGCTGAGCGGCGGTCGCGCCCCCATGGGCGGTGCCCGGGCCGGGTGCTGATGGTCCGTCAGCGGTGATGTGAATCTTGTGGCGAGAGGGGTGGTTCGGCGGAAGATTTACGTCCGGCGCCTCCACTACCCCGGTCGCGTGACCGGATTGTGGACGAAGTCTTCCGCTGAGCGGTACGCATCGCTACCGTTCCGCTCACGCAACGCGCCGTGGCAGAGCAGCCTCGGGGCGCCAGCCGGTACCGCCAGACCGGTGGCCTCTCCGCGCTCTGCCGCGGGACCGGCAGTGCTCCCGCCGTGAGAGATGAGCCGCCACTCACGAGAAGGGGGCGTCGTGACCGCGGAGACCTCTCAGACGCTCGATCGGGGCCTGCGGGTCCTGAAGCTGTTGGCCGACACCGACCACGGACTGACCGTCACGGAGCTGGCGGCGAAGCTGGGCGTCAACCGTACGGTGGTCTACCGCCTTCTGGCGACACTGGAACAGCACTCCCTGGTCCGCCGGGACCTCGGCGGCCGCGCCCGGGTCGGCCTCGGCGTGCTGCGGCTGGCGCACCAGGTGCACCCGCTGCTGCGCGAGGCCGCGCTCCCCGCCCTGCGCTCCCTCGCCGAGGACATCGGCGCCACCGCCCACCTCACCCTGGTCGACGGCACCGAGGCGCTGGCCGTGGCGGTCGTCGAGCCGAGCTGGACCGACTACCACGTCGCCTACCGCACCGGCTTCCGGCACTCCCTCGACCGCGGCGCCGCGGGCCGGGCGATCCTCGCGGGACGCAGCGTGCAGCCGTACGAGCCCGATGCGCGGTGCTCCGAGGGCCCCGGCTACGTGCTCACCCACGGCGAGCTGGAGGCCGGGGCGAGCGGCGCGGCGGCCCCGCTGGTGGGCGTGCCGGGCATCGAGGGCAGCGTCGGCGTGGTGATGCTCGCCGACGCGATACCCGAACGGGTGGGTCCCCGGGTCGTCGAGGCGGCGCTGGAGGTCGCCGACGCCCTGCGGTGAGGGCAGGGTGCCGGGCCGGGGTGCCCCGGGCCCCGGCACGCCGGGCCGCCGCCGTGAACTACATTCACTCCATGCCTTTCGCCTCCGCCCGGAACCGGATCCTCGTCGTCTGCGCCGCGCTCGTGGCCGCGCTGCTGGCGGTGGCCCTGTTCGCGCCGCTGCCGATCTCGATCGTCGTGCCCGGGCTGACGGCCGACGTCCTCGGCGACGACCAGGGAAAGCCGGTGATCACGGTCACCGGCACGGAGACCCGTGACACCTCGGGGCAGCTGCGGATGACGACCATCGCGGCGACCAACCCGGACGCGGCGGTCCGCTTCGGTGACGTCCTGAAGGCCTGGTTCGCCATGGACCAGGCCGTGATGCCGCGCGACGCGGTCTACCCGACGGGCGGCACCGTCAAGGAGATCGAGCGGCACAACCAGGCGGAGATGACCGAGTCCCAGCAGGACGCCACCGCCGCGGCCCTGCGGCAGCTGCGGCTGTCCCCCTCGGACGTCAAGGTCACCCTGCACCTCGCCGACGTGGGCGGCCCCAGCGCGGGCCTGATGTTCAGCCTGGGCATCGTCGACAAGATCGAGGGCAACGGTCGCGGCGGCGACCTCACCGGCGGCCGCAGGATCGCCGGTACGGGGACGATCACCGCCGGCGGCAAGGTCGGCCCGGTCGGCGGCGTCCCGCTCAAGGAGCAGGCCGCCCGGCGCGACGGCGCGACGGTCTTCCTCGTCCCGAAGGCGGAGTGCGCCGACGCGAGGGCCGAACTCCCCAAGGGGCTGCGGCTGGTGCCCGTCACCACCCTCGACGGGGCGATCGACGCCCTCGTCGCCCTCGACAGCGGCGGCAAGGTCCCCAGCTGCTAGCAGCCGGTCAGGTGACCCGCCGTTCGTCCATGCGGCGCCAGGAGGGGAAGACCAGCGGGCACAGCGTCGCCAGGAGGTAAGCCCCGCCCGTCGCCAGCAGAGCCGTGGTCAGCCCCGCGCCGTCCACCAGGTAGCCCGCGGCGAGGCCGCCCACCGGGGTGGTCAGCAGGACTCCCGCCCCCAGGGTGCCCAGGACGCGGCTGCGCAGCTCGTCCGGTACGTGCTCGAAGGTCACCGTCGACAGGATGGGGTTGAGCGCCCCCGCCGCGATGCCGCCCGCCACCATGGTGACCGCCAGGGCACCCCACCCGGGCACCCACGCGGCGACCAGGAACCGGGGCGCGCCGCACAGCAGGAAGCACAGCGTGTAGACCGGCCACCGCGGCAGGCGGTGGCCCAGCGCCCCGTACAGCAGCGCCCCGGCGAGCGCGCCCGCCCCGAAGAGGCCCGACAGCAGACCGAGTTGGACGGAGCCGCCGAGCTCCCGCTCGGCGTGCACGGGCAGCAGCACCGAACTCCAGCCCGCGTCCAGGCCGTTGGTGACCATGACCATCAAGGTGATGGCGAGCAGCAGCCGGGAGCGGATCAGGAAGGCGTAGCCCTCGCGCAGTTCGGCCCGGTAGGTGCGCAGGGAGACCGGCGCCGCGTTCTTGGCGGGTTCGGCGCCCGCCAGCCCGCGGACGCCGAAGGCGATCAGCAGCGCGGAGACGGCGAAGGTCGCGGCGTCCAGCAGCAGCACCGTTTCCGCGCCCAGGACGGCGATGAGCACGCCGGCGGCCGAGGCGCCGAGCATCCGGGCGCCGCGCGAGGCGCCGTCGAAGTAGCCCGCGGCGCGTGCCAGCGGTGTCCCCGCCCGCTCGGCCAGTACGGGCAGCAGTACCTCGCGCGCCGTCTCGCCGGGGCCGTGGAAGAGCCCGCTGACGGCCATCAGCGCGCACAGCTGCCAGAACCGCAGGACGCCCGCGAAGTGGAGCAGCGGGATCGCCACGACGGCCACCGCGCACACCGCGTCCGACAGGACCGAGGACCTGCGCCGGCCGAAGCGGTCGATGACCGGACCGCCGAAGAGCGCGGAGACCACGACCGGCAGGGTGGCGCAGAAGGCCGCCAGACCCGCGCGGGCGGCGCTGCCGGTGGTCTGCAGCACGAACCACGGGACGGCGAGCACGGTGAGCGAATTGCCGCTGATCGAGACCACGTTGGCGGCCAGTACCAGCCGCAGCGGCCGTGGGTCGGGTGCCGGGACGGGCTTCGTGGCCCGCTCGGTGCCGCCGGATATGCCGGTTCCGCTCTCCATGCGTGTCCCCCGTGGTCGGTGCGGTCAGTCCGCGGCGCGCGGAAAGGTGTGCAGGTGGACGCGGACGTGCTCGGCCTCCTCGGGCTGCGCCGTGTCCCCGGCGTTCTCCGGGTCCGCGCCCGCCTGGGTCCGGTAGCGCTCCACCACCGCGTGGAGCTCCTCGCGCAGGGCGCGGGCCCCGGCCGGGGTGAGCCGCAGGGCGAAGTCGCTGAGGTCGAAGCTGCGGCGCCACTCCTCGGGCCAGTCGCCGACGGTGGCGAGCCAGGTCTCCAGCTCCGCCGCGTGGACCGCGGCGACCTCCCTGCCGAACAGGCCGATGGCGGCGCGCACTTCGGGGTCGGCATGGCCGAGGAAGCCCGCGGCGTCGAAGTGCGTGCCGCTGTGTGCGGCCTTCCACCAGCGCTCGCGGGCGGTGCCGCGCCCCGTGTCCTCCTCCACGAACCCGTACGCCGCCAGCTGCCGCAGGTGGTAGCTGGTGGCGCCGCTGGACTCGCCGAGCCTGGCCGCCAGTCCCGAGGCGGTGGCCGGCCCGTACTCGCGCAGGGCGGCGAGCAGCCGGATGCGCAGGGGGTGGGCGAGGCCGCGCAGGGTGCGCGGGTCGAGGCTGATGACGCCGGGGTCGGGGGCGCCGGCGGTGGGTTCGTCAGGCACGGGTTCACCGTAGAGTGTGCAAAGGCTTCTTTGCAATGCTTTCTTTGCATGGAACACGGCGACACTCCGGCGGGACCCCCGCGCCACTCAGCCCTCCGTGATGAAGCCCTCCTTGACCAGCCACTCCTTGGCGACCTCGTGCGGGTCCTCGCCCTTCACGTCCACCTTCGCGTTGAGTTCCCGGCCGACCTCGGTGGTCAGCTTCGCGGACAGCGGGTCGAGCAGTCCGCGGATGGCCGGCCACCGCTTCAGCGCCTCGCTGTTGACGACGGGGGCGGCGTCGTAGTTCGGGAAGAAGTGCTTGTCGTCCTCCATCACCTCCAGGCCGAGGGAGGCGATCCGGCCGTCGGTCGTGTAGACCTCGCCCAGCAGGCAGGAACCCGGCTTGGCGATCTGGGTGTAGATGATCCCGGTGTCCATCTTGCGGATGGCGGAGGAGGGCAGGTCCATGCCGTACGCCTTCGCCATGCCGGGCAGGCCGTCGTCCCGCGAGGCGAACTCGTTCTCCACGCAGAGGGTGACGGCCTTGGGGTCCTTCCTCGACAGGGCGGCCACGTCGGACAGCGTCCGCAGCCCGTACGGGCGGTTCTTCTCCGGGCTGACGGCCAGGGCGTAGGTGTTGTCCAGGGTGGACGGCCGCAGCCAGATGATGCCGTTGCGGCGGTCGGCGTCGCGGACGGCCCGCCACTGCTGCGCCGGGTCGGCGATGGGCTCGTCGTTGCCCAGATAGGTGATCCAGGCGGTGCCCGTGTACTCGTACATGGCGTCCGCCGCACCGGACTTGATCGCCTCACGCGCGCCGATGGAGCCCTGGATGTTGGTGCGGTCCAGCACTTCGGCGCCGGCCGCCTTGAAGACCAGGCCGATCATCGAGCCCAGGATGATCTGCTCGCTGAAGCTCTTGGACGTCACCGTGAGCGAGGCGCCCTTCAGCGGCAGGCCCTGCCCGAGGGAGCCGGGGCGTACGTCGCCGACGAGCGGGCTGCCGCTCTTGAGCCCGCAGCCCGCCGCGCAGGCGAGCAGCACGAGGAGGCCCGCCGCCAGGGCCCGGCGGCGCATCAGCCCGTCTCCAGGCCGTGCGGACGCAGCAACTGCTCGGCCAGCGACGCCAGCCAGTCCACCAGCAGGGCCAGCACCACGGTGAGCACCGAACCCAGCACGAGCACCGGCATCCGCTGCGTGACGATCCCGGTGGTGATGACGTCGCCGAGCCCGCCGCCGCCGACGAAGGTGGCGAGTGTGGCGGTGCCCACGTTCAGCACGAGCGCGGTCCGCACGCCCGCCAGGATCAGCGGTACGGCCAGCGGCAGTTCGATCCGCGACAGCGTCCCGGCCGCCGACATCCCGATGCCGCGCGAGGCCTCGATCAGGGTGGGGTCGATGGCCCGCAGTCCCGCCATGGTGTTGGACAGCACCGGCAGCACCGCGTAGACCACCATGCCGACCAGCGCCGTACCGGGTCCGATGCCCAGCCAGACGACCAGCAGCGCCAGCATCCCGATGGCGGGCGTGGCCTGCCCGATGTTGGCGATCGCCGTGACCACCGGCGCGGCCGGACGCAGCCGCCGCCGGGTCAGCGCGACGCCGAGCGGGACGGCGATGACCAGCACCCAGAACGTCGAGATCGCGGTGAGCTTGACGTGCTGCCACAGCCGCACCCGGACGGTGTCGCCGACAAGGGCGTTCTCGGCGATGGAGTCGAGGGTGATGCCGGTGATCCACAGGTAGGTGGCGAGCAGGACGAGGGCGAGCGCGACCGGGGTGACCAGCAACCGCCGCCAGGTCAGCCGCCGTACCGGTGCTCCGGAGGGCGGCCCCGCGGCGGGCCGGTCGCCGGGGCCCCCGCCGTCCGCGGGCTCCTCCGGGCCGGCCGGGACGTGCCCGGCCCCGGGAGCCGCCGCGGGACCGCCGGGGTCGCCCGTCCCGCCCGTCCCGCCCGGCGGTCCGGCGCCGGTGCTCATGCCCGCTCCCCCGGTTCGTGGTCGGAGCCCTCCTGCTCGGCCCTGGTCTGCGGCGCGCGCGACTCCTCCAGGTCGTGCCGGTGCTCCAGGGCCGCCAGCCGGTCCTCCTCCAGCAGTTCGTGCACCGAGTTGAGCAGCGTCTCCATGTCCACCACCCCGGTGAACTCACCGCGCCGGCCGGTCACCGCGACCCGTCCACTGCTGTCGGTGAGGACCGCCTCCAGGGCGTCCCGCAGGGTCGCGTCCCGGGTCACGGTGTCGCCCACCAGCGTCCCGGCGCGGGCGAGCGAGCCCTTGGCGCGCATCAGGTCGCCGCGCCGCAGCCACTTGTAGGGGCGGCCCCTGCGGTCGAGCAGCAGCAGTTCGTTGGTCGTGGTCGCCTCCCGCAGCCGGTCGAAGATCGACTGCAGCGGGTCGTCCAGGCGCACCGTCGGGAAGTCGGCGACCCCCACGTCCCGTACCCGGGTCAGGTTGAGCCGCTTCAGCGCGGCCCCGGCGCCCACGAAACCGGAGACGAAGTCGTCGGCCGGATTGGTCAGGATCGCCTCGGGAGTGTCGAACTGGGCGATGTGCGAGCGCTCCCGCAGCACCGCGATGCGGTCCCCGAGCTTGATCGCCTCGTCGAAGTCATGGGTGACGAAGACGATCGTCTTGTGCAGTTCGTGCTGCAGCCTGATCAGTTCGTCCTGGAGGTGGTCACGGGTGATCGGGTCGACGGCGCCGAAGGGCTCGTCCATCAGCAGCACCGGGGGGTCGGCCGCCAGCGCCCGTGCCACCCCGACCCGCTGCTGCTGACCGCCCGACAACTGGCGCGGGTAGCGGCCCCGGAACTCCCGCGGGTCCAGCCCCACCAGGTCCAGCATCTCCTCGACGCGGTCCCGGACCCGCGCCTTGGACCAGCCCACCATCCGGGGGACGAGGGCGATGTTCTCGGCCACCGTCATGTGCGGGAACAGCCCGGAGGACTGGATCGCGTAGCCGATCCGGCGGCGCAGCCTGACCGGGTCCATGTCGGTGACGTCCTCGCCGCCGATGCGGATGCGGCCCGAGGTCGGCTCGATCAGCCGGTTGATCATCTTCAGCGTGGTCGACTTCCCGCACCCGGAGGGCCCGACGAAGATCACCGTCTCGCCGGCCCCGATCTCCATGCTCACGCCGTCCACGGCCGGCTCCGCGCTGCCGGGGTAGCGCTTGGTCAGCTGCTCCAGTTCGATGGTCGCGCCCGACGCCTCAGCCACGGATCCCCCGGGGGATGGTGAGCTGCCCGAGCAGCACGTAGCAGGCGTCGAAGAGCAGCGCCAGGACGACGATGCCGATCGTCCCGGCGAGCACCTGGTTGAGCGCGTTGGCGCTGCCCAGCGAGGCGATCCCGCGGAAGATCTCGTTGCCGAGCCCCGGCCCGGAGGCGTACGCCGCGATCGCCGCGATGCCCATGAGCATCTGCGTCGCGACCCGGATGCCGGTCAGGATCGGGGGCCACGCCAGCGGCAGCTCGACCCGCGCCAGGGCCGCCGTCCGGGACATGCCGATGCCGCGGGCCGCGTCGACCAGCGCCGGGTCCACCCCGCGCAGCCCCACGATCGCGTTGCGGACCACCGGCAGCAGCCCGTACAGCGTCAGCGCCGTCACGGTCGGGGGAACACCGAGCCCGAGCCACGGGATGAGCAGGCCGATCAGGGCCAGGGAGGGGATGGTGAGGACCGTCGCGGTGGAGGTGACGGCCAGCGCGGCGGCCCAGTCGCGCCGGTAGGAGAGCACCCCGATCGCCACCCCGACCGCGGTCGCCAGCACCATGCACTGGAAGACCAGGCTGGCCTGCTGGTACGTGTCGATCAGCAACTGCTCGTGCCGGCTGGCGAGGTACTCCCAGAAGCTCACCCGGCATCACCCCTGCCGTCCCTCGGCTATGTGTCCGCGTCCTGTGCCGCCTGTCCGACCAGCGGGATGATCCGCAACGGGACCGGGTTCTCCATGACGATCGCCGTGGAGGCCCGCACGATGCCATCAAAGCCCACAACCCGGTCGATCACACGTTGGAGATCGGCGTTCGAGCGGGCCACCAGCCGGCACAGCATGTCCCCCTGCCCGGTCGTGGTGTGCAGCTCCAGCACCTCCGGGACGCCCGCCAAGTGCGCGCGCACGTCCTGTCCTTGTCCCTGCTTGATCTCCAGCGTCGCGAAGGCCGTCACCGGGTAGCCCAGCGCGGCCGGGTCCACCTGCGGACCGAAGCCGCGGATCACCCCATTGGCCTGAAGCCGGTCCAGCCGTGCCTGCACCGTCCCGCGCGCCACCCCCAGGCGGCGCGAGGCCTCCAGCACGCCGATGCGCGGCTCCTCGGCGAGCAGCTTGATCAGCCGTCCGTCCAGCCGGTCGATCCCCATGGCACCCCAGTCCCTCCTGTGACGGTGGTCACCGTGTACAGAATGCCGCCTGTTTTCGCGGTATCGCTGTACAGAGTGCCCAGTCGATCAGGAAACTATTGCGCACCTTGAGGTGCCGGGCGAGGCTGCTGCCATGACTGAGACCCTGGATCACACTTCCCCGACCCCCGGCGACGCGGACCCGTTCCCGGTCAAGGGGATGGACGCGGTCGTCTTCGCGGTGGGCAACGCCAAGCAGGCCGCCCACTACTACTCGACGGCGTTCGGCATGAAGCGCGTGGCCTACTCCGGACCGGAGAACGGCAGCCGCGAGACCGCGTCCTACGTCCTGGAGTCCGGAAGCGCCCGCTTCGTCTTCACCTCCGTCGTCAGGGCCGCCACCGACCACGGCCGCTTCCTGGAGGAGCACGTCGCCGCCCACGGCGACGGCGTCGTGGACCTGGCCCTGGAGGTGCCGGACGTCCGCGCCGCCTACGACTACGCCCTCGCGCACGGCGCCACCGGCCTGGAGGAGCCCCACGAGGCCGGTGACGAGTACGGCACCGTCGTGCTGGCCGCCATCGCCACCTACGGCCAGACCCGCCACACCCTGGTCGAGCGCGGTGCCTACAAGGGCCCCTACCTGCCCGGCTACGTCGCCGCCGAGCCGATCGTGGAGCCGCCGGCCAAGCGGTTCTTCCAGGCGATCGACCACTGCGTCGGCAACGTCGAACTCGGCAGGATGAACGACTGGGTGACCTTCTACAACCGCGTCATGGGCTTCACCAACATGAAGGAGTTCGTCGGTGACGACATCGCCACCGAGTACTCGGCCCTGATGTCCAAGGTCGTCGCGGACGGCACGCTGAAGGTCAAGTTCCCCATCAACGAGCCCGCGATCGCCAAGAAGAAGTCCCAGATCGACGAGTACCTGGAGTTCTACGGCGGCCCGGGCGTCCAGCACATCGCCCTCGCCACCAACGACATCGTCGCCTCGGTCCGCGCCATGCGCGCCGCGGGAGTCGAGTTCCTCGACACCCCCGACTCCTACTACGACACCCTCGGCGAGTGGGTCGGCGACACCCGTGTCCCGATCGACACCCTGCGCGAGTTGAAGATCCTGGCAGACCGGGACGAAGACGGCTACCTGCTGCAGATCTTCACCAAGCCTGTCCAGGATCGCCCGACCGTCTTCTTCGAAATGATCGAGCGACACGGTTCGATGGGCTTCGGCAAGGGCAACTTCAAGGCGCTCTTCGAAGCGATCGAGCGCGAGCAGGAGCGTCGCGGCAACCTCTGATCGCCACCGCCGCGGACTCCGGCGCCGGACCATGCCTCCACGGGGGAGGGGCGTGGACCGGTGCCGGCCGCGCGTCAGAAGACGATCCGGAAGTTCCGGAGGGCCGTCACCACCGTCCAGGCCCCGAAGGCCCACAGCGCCAGCGCGCCCAGCACCGCCCCCGTCGCGGCCCACAGCCCCGTGCGCGGCGGCCGCCGCAGAGCCCCGGCGAGCGCGCCGGCCACCGCACCCGCCGCCGGCAGGCCCGCGATCAGCAGGGCGGCGTTCTCCAGCGCCACCTTGGCCCGGTGGTTGCCCACCCAGTCCGTGGGGCTCTTGTGCTGCGCCGCGTCCGCCGCGCCCATCACCCACAGCACCACCGGCGGGGCGAGCAGCACGACCGCCCACACGCAGCGCACGGCGATCCTGCGCCCACGCCGCCGCGCCCGCGCCGTGCCCCCGGTGTCCGTCGTGTCCGTCACGGCGGTCATCCTCGCCGCGCCGCGCCCGCTCCACCATCCGTACGGATACTCAGAACGCCGCGAGCCGCGCGGTGACGTGATCTTCCCCGGGCGGCGGCGCGGTGCGAAGCTGGACCCATGGGCGATCTCATCGACCGGCTGCGCGCCGGACTCCCCGACGAGGCCATCCTCGCCGATCCCGACGTCACCGCCTCCTACGCCAACGACATGGCCAGCTTCTGCCCGGCAGGAGCGCCCGCGGTGGTCGTCCTGCCGCGCACCGTGGAGCAGGTCCGGCACGTCATGCGGACCGCCACGGCGCTGCGGGTGCCCGTCGTGCCGCAAGGGGCCCGTACCGGCCTGTCGGGCGCCGCCAACGCCTCCGACGGCTGCATCGTGCTCTCCCTGACCAAGATGGACCGCATCCTGGAGATCGACCCCGTCGACCGCGTCGCCGTCGTCGAGCCGGGCGTCGTCAACGCCGCCCTGTCCCGAGCCGTCGCCGAGCGGGGCCTGTACTACCCGCCGGACCCCTCCAGCTGGGAGCAGTGCACCATCGGCGGCAACATCGGCACCGGCTCCGGCGGCCTGTGCTGCGTCAAGTACGGGGTCACCGCCGAGTACGTGCTCGGCCTGGAGGTCGTCCTGGCCGACGGGCGGCTGCTGCGCACCGGCCGCCGCACCGCCAAGGGCGTCGCCGGCTACGACCTGACCCGGCTGTTCGTCGGCTCCGAGGGCAGCCTCGGCATCGTGGTGCGTGCCGTGCTGGCGCTCAAGCCCGCGCCGCCCGCGCAGCTCGCGCTGGTGGCGGAGTTCGGCTCGGCCGAGGCGGCCTGCGCGGCGGTCTGCGACATCATGGCCGGCGGCCATGTGCCCTCGCTGCTGGAACTGATGGACGGCACCACCGTGCGCGCGGTCAACGAGATGACCAGCATGGGACTGCCCGAGTCCACCGAGGCGCTGCTGCTCGCGGCCTTCGACACCCCCGGCCCGGCCGCCGACCTGGCCGCCGTGGGGGAGCTGTGCACCGCCGCCGGGGCGACGCAGGTGGTGCCCGCCGAGGACGCGGCGGAGTCCGAAATGCTGCTGCAGGCACGGCGGATGGCGCTGCCCGCACTGGAGCGGGTCTCCAGCGCCACGATGATCGACGACGTGTGCGTGCCGCGCGGCAGGCTCGCCGCGATGCTCGACGGGGTCGCGGCGATCGCCCGCAAGCACGATCTGACGATCGGGGTGTGCGCGCACGCCGGGGACGGCAACACCCACCCCGTGGTGTGCTTCGACGCCGCCGACCCCGAGGAGTCCGGACGGGCCCGCGAGTCCTTCGACGAGATCATGGCGCTCGGCCTGGAACTGGGCGGCACGATCACCGGGGAGCACGGCGTGGGGGTCCTGAAGAAGGAGTGGCTGGCGCGCGAACTCGGCCCGGTGGGCGTGGAGATGCAGCGCGGCATCAAGGCCGTCTTCGACCCGCTCGGCATCCTCAACCCGGGCAAGGTGTTCTGAGCCCCGGCTCCGGTCGCCGGGCCCCGCGGGCCGTCGCCTCAGGCGTCCGGCGGCTCGTCGGAGCCGTGCCAGGTCTCGCGCGTGCGGCGCTCGTCGCGCGCGCCCTCGCCGGCGGCCGGGGCCAGCAGTTCGTCCAGCCGCTCGTCCATCGACAGGTGGTCCAGCTCCGTCCCCGGCGGAACCGCCCGCAGCGTGCGCTCCAGCCACGCCGCCACCGGGTGCGAGGACGCCTCCAGCAGGGCGGTGCCGTCCGGCGAGCTGAGGGCCATGCAGAGCACGCTCCGCCCGTCCGTCTTGGTCGGCCAGATCCGCACGTCACCGTGCCCGCTCGGCCGGAACACGCCCTCGACCAGCAACTCCCGGGCGAAGGTCCAGTTGACGGGGCAGTTGGAGCCGATGTGGAAGGTGATGTGCACGGCGAAGGGATCCTCGGCCCGGTAGACCAGCCTGGCCGGGACGGCGACGCTGCGCTCGGGCGACAGCACCAGGTGCATCTCCAGCTCGCGTTCGACCACGGTGTGCATCTCGTCGTCCTTTCCTCGGCGCGAAGGCCCCTGGTGGTGCTGCGCGGCGGGTGCTGCGTGGGGCCCGCACCGGGAGAGAGCGCATACGGCCTTCACCATTACGCGGGTTCCGGGGATCGGGAGGACTTTCACCGAAGGCCCGGCACACGCGAGATGGATGCGGTACACACGGAACGTCGCCGTCCGCCCCGACTGGGGTGCGTCCGGTCGTGCGACGGTCCTCCCCTTCCCGTTCCCGCCCCCGCCGCGCCCACGGCTCCGCGGCGCGCACGTCCCCGTCCGTCCGAGGCGGTGTCAGTTCGGAAGCGTATCGGTTCGGTAGCCGGGATTTGCCCCGGAATGCCGATCCTCGCCCATGGATCGTTTCTTTCGTCCGCCCGACGCGTTCTTCGTTAGTGTCCTCCTTGCACGCCGGGGGACGGCGGGCTGGTCGAGCGTGTCGGTCGTGAGGGGAGTTGTCACGGATGACCTCCGGTAGCAGCGGCGGGAGTCTGCCCGGTCCCGGGTACTACCCGGACCCGTCCATCCCGGGCTACATCCGGTACTGGAACGGCTCCTCGTGGGTGCCCGGCACGAGCCGTCCCGCACCGCAGCCCGGGGAGGACCTCGCGCCGCCGTCCGGTGCCGCCGTGGCCGCCGCCGGGCCCGCGCTGGCGCCGCCGCCCGCGCCCCCCGTGCCGGAGGCCCCGGAGGCGGCCGCGACACCGCGGACCCCGGCGCTGGAGGAGTCGGGGCCGATGTTCCTGGACGAGGACCCGCTGGCGCCGCGGGCCGAGCGCGGACCCGAGACCGTCACCGGGCCGCAGGCGCAGCAGGACCGACCGCAGCAGGCGCAGCAGCCGCGTCCCGCGGAGCAGCCCCGTCAGGAGTTCCGTGCGGAGCCCGCCCCGGAGCGGGCGTGGGCCGCCGACCCTGCCCGGCAGGACCCCTCTCCCCGCGTGTCATGGGGCACCCCCGAGCGCGCGGGGCAGCCCGCCGCACCGGCGCAGGCCGCGGCCCCCGCACCGGCGCAGGCCGCGGTCCCCGCCCCCTCGCCGGCCCCGGCACAGACCCCCGCCCCCTCGCCGGCCCCCGCTCCCGCCCGGGCGGTCACCGCGCCGGCGGCCGCGGCCACCGCGTCCGCGCCGACCGAGAGCGCCGTGCCCGGGCAGCCGTCCGCGCCCGTCCCGTGGGCGCAGCAGGTGCACGACCTGGCCCGTCAGGTCCCGTCGCAGGGCGGGGAGGGCGCCGCGCCCGCTCCGTGGCGGCCGGTCGCCGACGACCCCTTCGCCTCCGCGCAGGAGCAGGCGCGTCCCGCCTCGCCGGGCAAGCGGCTGGCGGCCCGGCTGATCGACACCGTCGTCATGGGCGCGCTCGTCGCGGCGGCCGCGGTGCCGCTGGGTACGGCGGCGTACGAGCACCTGCGCGACAAGGTGGACGCCGCCCGGCTGACCGGCGAGGAGGTGACGGTCTGGCTGCTCGACGGCACGACAGGGGTGCAACTGGGCATCGTGGCGGCCGTCGTGCTCGTCACCGGACTGCTGTACGAGGTCCTGCCCACCGCCAAGTGGGGCCGCACCCTGGGCAAGAAGCTGCTCCGCCTGCGCGTGCTGGACATCGAGAGCCAGTACGAGCCCGGCTTCGGTCAGGCACTGCGCCGCTGGCTCACCCACACGGTGCTGGACGCGCTCGTGATCGGCGTCCTCGGGCTGATGTGGTGCCTCTTCGACAGGCCGTGGCGGCAGTGCTGGCACGACAAGGCGGCGCGCACCTTCGTGGCCCGCGAGCGCTGACACCCGAACGGCCCCCGCCGGAGGCGCGGCCGAATCGTCCGGGTTTCACTCGGGGCATGAGCACCGACCAGCCCGAGGACCCGTTCGCCAAGCCGCCCCGGGAGCCGTCCGGGCCCGCGCAGCCGCCGGCCGGGCAGTCACCGCCGCCCGGCGGGCAGCCACCGGGTCAGCAGCCCCCGCCCGGCGGGCAGCCGTACCCGCCCGGCGGTTCGCCCTACGACCGGCCGCCCCCGGGCTACGGCGGCGGCGACCCGTACGCGAGCGGTCCGTACCCGGGCGACCCGTACGCGAGCGGCCCCTACGGGGCGGGCGAGCCCGACCCCTTGGCGGGGATGCCCCCGTTGGCGAACCGGGGGCGCCGGCTGGTCGCGCGCATCGTCGACGGGCTGATCATCGGCATCCCGGTCTACGGCCTCACCGGGCTGATCTGGAACTACGACTACAACGCCACGGGCGCGCTGTTCTCCCAGGGCGTGATCTACGCCGTGATCTACCTGGCCTACCAGGTGTTCATGCTCACCCGGTACGGGCAGAGCCTCGGCAAGAAGCTCCTCAGGGTGCGCGTCGGCATGCTCACCGACGGCACCAACCCGACGACCCCGGCGGCACTGAAGCGGGAGTCGGTCTACTCGCTGGTCCCGATCATCCCGTGCTGCGGTGAGATCTTCTGGATCATCGAGGTCCTCTGGTGCACCTGGGACAAGCCGTACCGCCAGTGCCTACACGACAAAGCGGGGCAAACCGTGGTGGTTTCGGTGGAGTAAGGCACACTGTGGGGTGATCGTCGCAGGGCCGTGACCATCTTCGTCTATGCGCCGTCATGCCCGGCTGATTTACTCACCCCATGAGTTCGAATCAACCGCCTGGCTACGGTTACCCGCAGGGCGGCTCGGGGGATCAGAACCCGTACGGCCAGCAGCCGTACGGGCAGCAGCAGCCCCAGGGCCAGAACCCTTACGACCAGCAGCCGTTCCCGCAGCAGCAGCCCTACGCCTATCCGCAGCAGGGGCCCGGCTACGGCCAGATGCCCGTGGACCCGGCCCTGGCGGGCATGCCCCCGCTGGCCAGTACCGGCCAGCGGTTCGTGGCTCGGCTGATCGACACGGTGATCCTTTTTGTCTTCCTCGTTGTCGCCGGGCTGCTGTTCTACCCGCGAGACTGGATGAGTGACCCTGGATCGCTGAGCATGGGCAGCCAGATTGCGGGGGGTCTGGTCGGTTGGGGCGCATACTTCGTGCTGGAGGGCGTGCTGCTCTCCCGCAGCGGGCAGACGCCGGGCAAGATGGCCATGAAGATCCGGGTGGCACGGCTTGCTGACGGCAGTGTTCCCGGCAGCGCGGGTTGGACTCGGTCTGCGATCTACGTTCTTCCGGGCATCCTGACCGGCTTCTGTGTCGGCTTCCTGTTCTGGCTGCTGAATGTGCTGTGGCCGCTGTGGGACAAGCCGTACCAGCAGGCGCTGCACGACAAGGCGGCCAAGACCGTCGTCGTCAAGGTCTGACGCGCACGTCGAACACACGACGGCCCCGGAGCGGACGCTCCGGGGCCGTCGGTGTGTTCCGGGGTGCGGCGCTCAGCGCCGCAGCGAGTGCTCGCCCAGCCGCGCCTCGGCGGCGCCGCGGACGCGGGGGCGCGGGACCGGGTGCCGCTCGACGGGAAGTTCGCTCTTCGTGCGGCGCGTGCCGGCCGGGATCGCCGCCGTCACGGCGACCAGGACGCCGAGCGCCAGTCCCGCCGCGGCGATGACCGCCACCGCGACGCCCGATCTCGCCTCGGAGAGCAGCAGCATCGCGAGCGTGGAGAGCACCACGGTCGCGGAACCGTAGGTCAGCTGGGCGGGGGTGGGACGTGGCATGGCTGATCCGTCCTCATATGCGTCGGTTGTGGCGGAGCGTCGGCCAGGGCCGTCTTCCGGTGGTTCGGACGCGGCACGCCAACCACCGACCCTACGGTGCGAGATGCCCGTACGGAACGCCTGGTAAGCGTGACCTAACCCACGGTGCGGAAGCACGGGGGGCGCACGGGGTCGCATCGCGATCTTCCCGGGCCCAACGATGACGCGGCAAAAGGTACTTGCTCAGGCCGCAGTGTCCGCTATGTGCAACGGACCGGTCGCTCACCGTACTTGTCGGTCATGGCCAAGTCAAGATCTGTCTTTTCCCGCGTCACTCCGGTGCAATGGCTTCACCCTAGGGAGGTCATTACATCGTGAAAAGCCAACGACGGACCATCAGATCCGCCGCTCTGGCCGTGGCGATCGCCGCGATAGGCGCCACCGCCTTCCCCGTCGCGGCAGCCCAGGCCGACTCGCAGGCCGATCGCGTCGTGCGCCACGACCCGGCCAAGGCGGAGCGTGTCGAGCACGATCTGAAGGGCCCGCTGAGCGAGCGTCAGGCGGCTCAGCGCCAGCAGGCGATCGAGCAGGTCATCACCGGCAAGTCCAAGGTCGAGGAGCGCGGCTCCTCGGACGTGGTCAAGCTGGGCAAGAACAAGTACGTCGAGCTCGCGCGCGAGAAGACCGACAAGATCTTCGTGATCCTCGCGGAGTTCGGCACCAAGACCGACTCCGCGTACGGCGGCACGCCCGGTCCCGCGCACAACGAGATAGCCAAGCCCGACCCGCGCACGGACAACAGCACGGAGTGGCAGGCCGACTACAACCGGCAGCACTTCCAGGACATGTACTTCTCGAAGGCCAAGGACACGGAGTCCATGGCCAAGTACTACGAGAGGCAGTCCTCCGGCCGCTACTCGGTCGCCGGCGAGGTCGCCGACTGGGTCAAGGTCGACTGGAACGAGGCCCGGTACGGCAGCAACAAGTGCGACACCTGCACCTGGAACCTCGTCGCGGACGCCGTGAACAAGTGGGTCGCCGCGCGCGAGGCCGCCGGTGACAGCCCCGCCACGATCAAGGCGAAGCTGGCCGAGTACGACCAGTGGGACCGCTACGACTACGACGGCGACGGCAACTTCAACGAGTCCGACGGCTACATCGACCACTTCCAGATCGTGCACGCCGGCGAGGACGAGTCCGCCGGCGGCGGCGCCCAGGGCGAGGACGCGATCTGGGCCCACCGCTGGTACGCCTTCGGCACCGACGCCGGCGCCACCGGCCCCCAGGGCAACCTGCTCGGCGGCACCCAGATCGGCGACACCGGCGTCTGGGTCGGCGACTACACCGTCCAGCCGGAGAACGGCGGCCTCGGCGTCTTCGCCCACGAGTACGGCCACGACCTCGGTCTGCCGGACCACTACGACACCACCAACACCGCCGAGAACTCCACGGGCTTCTGGACGCTGATGTCGTCCGGTTCGTGGCTGGGCACCGGCAAGGACGCCATCGGCGACCTGCCCGGCGACATGACGGCCTGGGACAAGCTGCAGCTGGGCTGGCTGAACTACGCCACCGCCAAGGCCGGCAAGATCTCGGCCACCACCCTGGGTGTCGCGGAGTACAACACCGCGAAGAAGCAGGGCCTGGTCGTCACGCTCCCGAAGAAGACCGTGACCACCGCGCTGGCGGCCCCGGCCGAGGGCGCGAAGCAGTGGTGGAGCGGCAAGGGCAACGACCTGAGCAACACGCTCACCCGCGACGTCGACCTCACCGGAAAGACCTCGGCGAGCCTGTCCCTCAAGGGCTGGTACGACATCGAGGAGAACTACGACTACCTCTACACCGAGGTATCCACCGACGGCGGCTCCACCTGGACCGCCCTCGACGGCACCATCGGCGGCGCCCCGCTCCCGCGCGACGCCAGCGACAAGCCCGCCCTGACCGGCACCGCGGCCTCCTACCAGGACATGGTGCTCCCGCTGGACGCGTACGCGGGCCAGTCGGTCAAGCTGCGCTTCCGCTACCAGTCCGACGGCGGCGTGGCCCAGAAGGGCTTCCTCGCCGACGCGATCACCCTGACCGCCGACGGCGCGACCGTGTTCAGCGACGGCGCCGAGTCCGGTGACAACGGCTGGACCGCGAAGGGCTTCTCGGCCAAGGGCGCCACGTTCTCCGAGGACTACGCGCAGTACTACATCGCGGAGAACCGGCAGTACGTCTCCTACGACAAGACCCTGAAGGTCGGCCCGTACAACTTCGGCTGGGCCGCCCCCAAGGACAACTGGGTCGAGCACTACGCGTACCAGAACGGCCTGCTGATCTGGCTGTGGGACACCTCGCAGGACGACAACAACGTCAGCGAGCACGCCGGTTCCGGCCGGATCCTCCCGATCGACGCCCACCCCAAGGCGCTGAAGTGGTCGGACGGCACGGTCATGCGCAACCGCATCCAGGCCT
This sequence comes from Streptomyces sp. PA03-3a, assembly GCF_033792735.1. Taxonomy (NCBI): domain Bacteria; kingdom Bacillati; phylum Actinomycetota; class Actinomycetes; order Kitasatosporales; family Streptomycetaceae; genus Streptomyces; species Streptomyces sp. PA03-3a. The sequence continues at coordinate 117,860 of NZ_JARAVM010000010.1, read as the reverse complement.
ACGACTCCACGTTCACCAAGGCCGGCACCGACGCGATCACCCTGCACAAGAACGGTGTCGCCACCAAGATCGCGAGCCAGCCGGGTGTCTCGGTCTTCGACGACAAGAACTCCTACTGGTCGTCGGCGAACCCCACCGGCAGCGTGAAGGTCTCCCCGACCAACACGCGCATCACGATCCTTCACGAGGCCAAGGACGGCAGCACCGTCACCCTCCTGGTCAGCCCCTCCAAGAAGTGATCACGCGCCACCCGAAGTGACCTGATCGGCCCCCGTCCCCTGGTGGACGGGGGCCGATCCGCTCACCATGTGCGTATGGCCAGCGGCGGTTTCACCAGGCTTCCCAGCGGCGTCGTCGTCGTGGCCCTCAGGTTGCCCTCGCCCGGCGGGGCCCCGGACGAGTACATAAGGGTCCTCGTCGTCGCGGTCAACCGGCAGCGCGCGCTGACCCGCCTGCGCAACCTGGGCTTTCGCACCGCCCGCCTCGTCGGCAACATGGAGCCCCCGACGTCCGACGAGATCAACGCCGTCCTCCACCACCCCGACGGCCTCGTCTGGCGCCGCATCCCCTCGGCCCCCGCCGCCGCCTGGCAGTCGATCGCGGCACTGCTGGGCCCGACCGTCCGCCGCTGAACCCGGGGAGTCCCGGGTGTCAGGCCTGTTCGCGGACGACCGGCTCCCCGGACAGTTCGGCGCCGGCCGCGCGCAGCTCCTCCAGCGCCCGCTCGGTCGTCGCCGCCATGACACCGGCGGTCAGGTCGAGCAGCACCCGGGTGCGGAAGCCCTCCCGCACGGCGTCCAGCGCGGTCGCCCGTACGCAGTGGTCGGTGGCGATGCCGACCACGTCGACCTCGGCCACGTGGCGTTCGCGCAGCCACTGGGCCAGCCCGGTGCCGTTCTCGTCGGCGCCCTCGAAACCGCTGTACGCACCCGCGTACGCGCCCTTGTCGAAGACCGCCTCCACCGCGCCGGAGGCGACCGCCGGCGCGAAGTTGGGGTGGAAACCGACCCCCTCGGTGCCCGCGACGCAGTGCCGCGGCCAGGTGTGGACGAAGTCGGGGCGCTCGGCGAAGTGGCCGCCGGGGGAGACGTGGTGGTCGCGGGTGGCCACGACGTGCCGGTAGCCGGCCGCGGCGTCCCCGACGAGGTCGGTGATGGCGGCGGCGACCTCGGCGCCGCCGGCGACCGCCAGGCTGCCGCCCTCGCAGAAGTCGTTCTGCACGTCCACGACGATCAGTGCGCGGTGCATGGCCTTCGGTCCTTTCCCGTCGATGTCGCTTGGCGACCGCGGTGAGCGGCGCCCCGCGACGGCGGACGCCGCCGCGGGTCAGTGGGTGATGTACTCGGTGTGCAGCACCGGCTCGCCGCGCGACAGCTGGGTCGCGGACAGCGGCAGTCCGGCGCGGGTCTCGATGTGGCGGGTGCGGGCGGCGTCCAGCGGCTCCCGGTGCACGGTGTCGCCGCCCAGCACCAGCGGCACCAGCAGCTGCCGGTCCGCCAGCGGCCCCGGCACCGGCCCGGTGCCGATCACCTCGGCCTCGGCGACCCCGTCGGCGTCCAGCCGCCGGGCCGCCCACTTGCGCCCCCCGATGCTGGTCTTGCCGCCCATGGACTTCTTGGCGACCGGCACCAGCGGCGCGTCGGGGTCGTCGGAGGTGGCGCGGGCGACCAGCTTGTAGACCATCGAGCAGGTCGGCTGCCCGCTGCCGGTCACCAGGGAGGTGCCGACCCCGTACGCGTCGACCGGCGCCGCGGCCAGTGAGGCGATCGCGTACTCGTCCAGGTCGGAGGTCACCACGATCCGGGTGTTCTTCGCCCCCAGGTCGTCCAGCTGCTGCCGGACCCGGTGGGCGAGCAGCAGCAGGTCCCCGGAGTCGATGCGCACCGCCCCGAGCTCCGGTCCGGCGATCTCCACGGCGGCGCGGACGGCCGACGCCACGTCGAAGGTGTCGACCAGCAGGGTGGTGCCGCGGCCGAGCGACTCGACCTGGGCGGTGAAGGCGTCCCGCTCGTCGTCGTGGAGCAGGGTGAAGGCGTGCGCGCTGGTGCCGATGGTCGGCAGGCCGTAGCGGAACCCGGCGGCCAGGTTGCTGGAGGAGGCGAAGCCACCGACGTAGGCGGCGCGGGAGGCCGCCACCGCGGCCAGCTCGTGGGTGCGGCGGGCACCCATCTCCATCAGCGGCCGGCCCGCCGCGGCCACGGCCATCCGGGAGGCGGCGGCCGCGATCGCCGAGTCGTGGTTGAGGATCGACAGCACCACCGTCTCCAGCAGCACCGCCTCGGCGAAGGTTCCCTCGATCCGCATGATCGGCGAACCGGGGAAGTACACCTCCCCCTCGGGATAGCCGAGGATGTCGCCGCGGAAGCGGTAGTCGGCCAGCCACTCCAGGGTGGGACCGTCCACCACGCGCTCCCGCTCCAGGAAGGACAGGATGCGGTTGTCGAAGCGGAAGTTCTCCACCGCGTCCAGCACCCGGCCGGTGCCGCACACGACCCCGTACCGTCGCCCCTCGGGCAGCCGGCGGGTGAACACCTCGAACACCGAACGGCGGTGGGCGGCGCCGCTGCGCAGCGCGGCCTGCAGCATCGTCAGCTCGTACCGGTCGGTGAACAGCGCGGTGGAGGGGACCATGACGGGCAGCCCCAGGTCTGCAGTGCTCATGTCTGAGGATGCTACCCCCAACTCTCGTCAGAGTGACGATTTCTCGGGGGCCGGTTTCCCTGCGGGCACCGTCTGGTGACAGCATGGGTCACGTGAGTGTCGCCCCCGCAGAGATCGAACGGACCGAGTCGCGCGAGGCCCCCTTCGAGGCGCCGTCACCGGACGTTCCCTGGGTGACTGTCGTCCACAACGACCCGGTCAATCTGATGAGCTACGTGACCTATGTCTTCCAGGCGTACTTCGGCTACCCGAAGGACAAGGCCACCAAGCTCATGCTCGACGTGCACCACAAGGGCCGTGCCGTGGTGTCCAGCGGCACGCGCGAGGAGATGGAGCGCGACGTGCAGGCCATGCACGGTTACGGGCTGTGGGCCACTCTGACGCAGGACCGCTGAGGCCGCGAGACCACCGAGACCACCGAGCCCCTGAGGGACGGCTGATACAGACATGCCCGGGTACTTCCAGACCGCTGCCGCAGGCGGCGCCGCCGTCGCGCTCGACGAGGTCGAGATCTCCATCCTGCGCAGCCTGGCCGTGCAGCTCCTGGAACTGATCGGCCCCGGCGAACCCGCCGGCGGCGCCGAGCCGGCCGACCCGCTGGCCGAACTGTTCGCCGAGGGCCCCACCCAACCCCCGCAGGACCCGGCGCTCGCGCGGCTGTTCCCGGACGCCTACGAGGAGGAGGCGGACTCCTCGGACTTCCGCCGCTACACCGAGATCGACCTGCGCGCCCGCAAGCGCGACGACGCCCTCGCCGTCGTCCGCAGCCTCGACGCGCTCACCCCCGGCGGCGACGGGGGAGCGGTGCTGACCCTCGACACCGCGCAGGCGCGCCAGTGGCTCGGCACCCTCAACGACCTGCGGCTGACCATGGGGACCCGCCTCGAGGTCAGCGACGACGAGGACAGCGAGCTGTACCGGCTGCCGGACTCCGACCCGCGCAAGCCGCTCGTCATGGCCTACCTCTGGCTCGGAGCGCTCCAGGAGAGCCTCGTGGAGACCCTCATGCCGTGATCCGCGAGGGCGTCCGTTCGCTCAGACGACGCTCAATTCCGGATAACGATCACATCACCCCACCCGACCGCATTCCCATTCGGCGCACCTTTTGTCTGCCTCTCCTTGTGCCGTGTGCCACATTTGCGCTGCGTGCCCGGCGCACACCCCGTGATACGAATCCTCGACCACCGGCCGTGACGCCACCCCTGTCGCGGTCGGTCGCGTGGCCGGCTGACCCCGGCGTGCACCTCCACCATCCGGGGGGATCGGAACCCGATCCGGGCCGTCACGGCCGGACGGGCATGGAGAAAGGCACAGCACCATGACCTCGACGCAGGTCGAGCAGTACGAATCCGGCGGCGGCGCCACGGGGACCGCGCCGGAAGAGGGCTACAAGCGCGGACTCAGCGCCCGTCAGGTCCAGATGATCGCGATCGGCGGCGCCATCGGCACCGGCCTGTTCTACGGCTCCAGCACCGGCATCGCCGCCATCGGGCCCAGCCTGATCGCCTGCTACGCGGGCGCCGGCATCGTCATCTTCTTCATCATGCGGGCCCTCGGCGAGCTCCTCACCTACCGCCCCACCTCCGGCAGCTTCGCCGACTACGCCCGCGAGTTCTTCGGGCCGTTCGCGGGCTTCGCCACGGGCTGGTCGTACTGGGCCCTGTGGGTCACCGCCTGCATGTCCGAGGTCACCGTCGCGGGCGCCTACATCAACTTCTGGTGGCCGTCGGTCCCGGTCTGGTCCACCGCCGCGGCCGCCCTCGTGGTGCTGTTCGTCGCCAACCTCGTCTCCGTCAAGATCTTCGGCGAGCTGGAGTTCTGGTTCTCCACGATCAAGGTCACCGCGATCATCGCGATGATCGTCATCGGTGTCGGCATCCTGACCTTCGGCTTCTCCTCCGCCGGCGACACCGCCTCCGTCACCCACCTGTGGGCCGACGGCGGCTTCGCCCCCAGCGGCGCCTGGCAGGCCATGCTCGCCATGCAGGGCGTGATCTTCGCCTACCTCGGCGTCGAACTCGTCGGCATCACCGCCGGCGAGGCGGAGAACCCCAAGCAGACCCTGCGCAAGGCGATCAACACGCTCCCGGTCCGCATCGGCGTCTTCTACGTCGGCACGCTGATCGTCCTGCTGTCGGTCTTCTCCTGGACCAGGTACACCCCGGGCGTCAGCCCCTTCGTCCAGGTCTTCGTCCAGGTCGGCATCCCCGGCGCCGCCGGGATCATGAACTTCGTGGTCCTCACCGCCGCCCTGTCCTCCTGCAACTCCGGCATCTACTCCACCGGCCGCATGCTGCGCGGCCTGGCCGTCAACGGCGAGGCCCCCAAGGCCGTGGCGAAACTCAGCGACCGGCAACTCCCGCTGCCCGCCCTGGTCATGTCCACCCTCGTCATGGGCGTCGGGGTGATCGTCAACGTCGTCTCCCCGGGCAAGGCGTTCGTCTACATCACCTCCGTCGCGACCTGCGCCGGCCTGTGGACCTGGATCATGATCCTCGCCGCGCACCTGCGCTACCGCGCCAAGGTCCGCGCCGGCCTGCTGCCCGCCTCCGACTTCCGCATGCCGGGCGCACCGGTCACCAACTGGATCGCCATCGTGGCGCTGCTGTCCGTCGTCGTCCTGATGGCGACCGACGCCGACACCCGCCTCGGCCTGTACGTGTGGCTCGTCTGGTCCGCCGTGCTCTGCACCGGCTACCTGGTCCTCAGGCGCCGCACCCCCGGCGACGCCGCCGCGGCCCCCGCCCGGGGATAGCCCCGGGGGACCCCGTCCGAGCCGGCGGCCGCCGTACACCCCCGTACGGCGGCCGCCGCCCTCGCACCGGGGCCCGAACGCGCACCCCTTTATCCTGACGACCATGCTGACCATCACCCGTGCCCTGCACGACGCACTCGTCGCCCACGCGCGCGCCGACCACCCGGACGAGGCCTGCGGAGTGATCGCGGGACCGGCCGGCGCCGGCCGGCCCGAACGGCACATCCCGATGCTCAACGCGGCCCGCTCGCCCACGTTCTACGAGTTCGACTCCACCGACCTGCTGAGGCTCTACCGCGAACTCGACGACCGCGACGAGGAGCCGGTGGTCATCTACCACTCCCACACCGCCACCGAGGCCTACCCCTCGCGCACCGACATCTCCTACGCCAACGAGCCCGGCGCCCACTACGTGCTGGTCTCCACCGCCGACACCGACGACGCCGGCCCCTTCCAGTTCCGCTCGTTCCGCATCCTGGACGGCGAGGTCACCGAGGAGCCCGTCGAGATCGTCGACTCCTACATCTGAGACGTCACGGTCCGTATCGTGGGACGCCCATCTCTGGAGCCCCGGGGGAATCGATACGATGACCCCATGGTTTCCCTCGACGTGAGCGACAAGGCGCCGGGCACGCTGCTCGTGGCGCGGCTGCACGTCGACCTGTGCCGCCTCGCCAGCGCGGCATGTCCGTGCGCCTGAGCACCGCCAGCCCGCGCATCCCCGCCTTCCCGCCGTACTCACGCACCCCTTGGAGCCGACGCATGGCCATCGAGGTCCGCATCCCGACCATCCTCCGCACCTACACCGGCGGCGCCAAGGCCGTCGAAGGCAGCGGCAGCACCCTCGACGAACTCCTCGCCGACCTCGACATCCGCCACGCCGGCATCCGCGAGCGGATCGTCGACGCGGGCGAACTGCGGCGCTTCGTGAACGTCTACCTCAACGACGAGGACGTCCGCTTCCTCGACGGCATCGCCACCAAGCTCACCGACGGCGACAGCGTCACCATCCTCCCGGCCGTCGCGGGCGGCAGCGGCCTGCCGGCCGACCGCGTCGGCGGGCGCTGATGCGGTACGACAGCCCGCTGGCAGCCGTCGGCAACACCCCGCTGGTACGGCTGCCGCGCCTGTCCCCGTCCGCCGAGGTCTCCGTCTGGGCCAAGCTGGAGGACCGCAACCCCACAGGCTCCGTCAAGGACCGCCCGGCCCTGCACATGATCGAGCAGGCCGAGCGCGCCGGGCGCCTCACCCCCGGCTGCACCATCCTGGAACCCACCTCCGGCAACACCGGCATCTCCCTCGCCATGGCGGCCAGGCTCAAGGGCTACCGCATGGTCTGCGTCATGCCCGAGAACACCTCGTCCGAGCGGCGCGAGCTGCTCACGATGTGGGGCGCCGAGATCATCCCCTCCCCGGCCGCGGGCGGCTCCAACACCGCCGTCCGCGTCGCCAAGGAACTCGCCGCCGAGCACCCCGACTGGGTGATGCTCTACCAGTACGGCAACCCGGACAACGCCGGCGCCCACTACGCCGGCACCGGTCCCGAGATCCTCGCCGACCTCCCCTCCGTCACCCATTTCGTCGCCGGACTCGGCACCACCGGCACCCTCATGGGCGTCGGCCGCTACCTGCGCGAGAAGGTCCCCGGCGTGCGGATCGTCGCCGCCGAGCCCCGCTACGACGACCTCGTCTACGGACTGCGCAACCTCGACGAGGGTTTCATCCCCGAGCTCTACGACGAGTCCGTCCTCACCACCCGCTTCTCCGTCGGCTCCGAGGACGCCGTCCGCCGCACCCGCGAACTGCTCCAGCAGGAGGGCATCTTCGCGGGCGTCTCCACCGGAGCCGCCCTGCACGCCGCCCTCGGCGTGGCCCGCAAGGCCGAACGCGCCGGAGAACACGCCGACATCGTGTTCGTCGTCGCCGACGGCGGCTGGAAGTACCTGTCGACCGGAATCTACACCGCCGAGTCGACCGAGGCGGCCGTCGCCGCCCTGCACGGCCAGCTCTGGGCCTGACCCTCCCCCCACGGCGCCCTCGACCCGTCGGACTTCCGGCGACGAGGGCGCCGTACTGGTGATTCCGCCCACAACGGGGCTCAGCGGAGGAGCAGGCGCACGCCGTGCGCCTTACGCTCAAGGCACATGGCGGGTCGCTCCCGCCCCTCCCCCCTCCCCCTGCGGAGCGGGGGCGTCGTGGCGCGCCACCGCAAGACCCCCGGAACAATCCACGGAGGTTTCTGCACATGAAGCTCACCGTCGTCGGCTGCTCGGGTTCGTTCCCGTCCGCGGAATCGGCCTGCTCGAGCTACCTCATCGAGGCCGACGGCTTCAGGCTGCTCCTCGACATGGGCAACGGTGCCCTCGGCGAGCTGCAGCGCCACTGCGGTCTCTACGACCTCGACGCCATCCTGCTCAGCCATCTGCACGCCGACCACTGCATCGACATGTGCGTGTACTTCGTCGCCCGCTACTACCGGCACGAGGGCGGTCCCGCCCACGCCATCCCCGTCTACGGGCCCGAGGGCACCGAGCGGCGGCTGGCCGGCGCGTACGGGGACGTGCCCGACGAGAAGTGCATGAGCGAGGTCTTCGACTTCCGTACCCTCGAACCCGGCACCTTCCGCCTCGGCCCCTTCACCATCACGGCGGACGTCGTCAGCCACCCCGTCGAGGCGTACGGCTTCCGTGTCGAGCACGCCGGTCGCGCCATCACCTATTCGGGTGACACCGGTCCCTGCGACGCGCTGCAGACCCTCACCGAGGGCACCGACCTCTTCCTGTGCGAGTCCTCCTTCACGTACGGCAAGGAGGACATCCCCGATCTGCACCTCAACGGCCGCGAGGCCGGCCAGTACGCGGACCGGGCGGGCGCCGGGCGCCTGGTGCTCACCCACATCCCGCCGTGGACCGACCCGCGGATCGCCCTCGAACACGCCCGCGAGGTCTACGACGGCCCGGTCGAGGTGGCGAAGGCCGGCGCGGTCTACGAGGTCTGAGCGTCCCGCTCCCACGCCCTCCCCGAGCAGCACGAAGCCCCCGGAACCAGACGGTTCCGGGGGCTTCGACGTGTGCTCCGCCCGGCGCTACGCCTTGATGAGGTCCTCGATCTCCTCATCGGACTCGCGGCCCGGGGTGGGGAGGTTGAACCTGGTGATCGCGAAGCGGAAGACCACGTAGTAGATCGCCGCGAACACCAGGCCGATGGGGATGATCAGCCAGGGTTTCGTGTCGAGCTTCCAGTAGAGGGCGTAGTCGATCAGACCCGCCGAGAAGTTGAAGCCCGCGTGCACACCCAGCGCCCAGGTGACGGCGAGGGAGACGGCCGTCAGGACGGCGTGCACCACGTACAGCAGTGGCGCGACGAACATGAACGAGAACTCGATGGGCTCGGTGACACCCGTGACGAAGGAGGTCAGCGCGAGCGAGGTCATCATGCCCAGCACCGCCTTGCGGCGCTCGGGGCGGGCGGAGTGCGCGATCGCGAGGGCGGCCGCCGGGAGGGCGAACATCATGATCGGGAAGAAGCCGGACATGTACATGCCCGCGCTGGGGTCGCCCGCGAGGAACCTGCCGTAGTCGCCGTGCGCGACCTGGCCGGCGGCGTCGGTGAAGTCGCCCAGCTGGAACCACGCGACGGTGTTGACGAACTGGTGCATGCCGATCGGGATCAGAGCGCGGTTGACCAGTCCGAACAGACCGGCGCCGGTCGCGCCGAGGCTCGTCATCCACTCGCCGAAGTTGCCGATGCCGTCGCCGATTGGCTCCCAGACCAGGCCGAAGAAGACGCCGACGATGATGCCGACGAACGCCATGATGATCGGCACCAGGCGGCGGCCGTTGAAGAAGCCGAGCCAGTCGACCAGTTTGGTGCGGTGGTACCGCTGCCACAGGACGGCGGACAGCAGGCCCATGATGATGCCGCCGAGGACGCCGGGATTGTTGTACGTCGCTGCTATGTCCGCGCCGGCCTGGACCTTGGCCTCGGTGACCGGGAAGGCTTCCAGCACCTTGCTGTAGACCAGGAATCCGACGACGGCCGCCAGTGCCGTCGAGCCGTCGGCCTTCTTGGCGAAGCCGATGGCCACGCCCACGCAGAAGAGCAGCGGCAGCGCGCCGGTGAGGGCACCGCCCGCCTTGTCGAAGACGGACGCGACCTTGTCCCAGCCGAGGCCCTCCGCGCCGAATACGTCGGGCTGGCCCAGCCGGACCATGAGGCCCGCCGCGGGCAGGACGGCGATCGGCAGCTGCAGGCTGCGGCCGACCTTCTGCAGGCCCTGGAAAAGGCCGGAGCCCCGCTTCTTCGCTGCGGGGGCCGCCGATGCGGTGGCGGTTGTCATGGGGGGTCCTCCTGGTCTAAACCACCGAGTGGTGTAGACCAGTATTAACATGTAAGCAACGCGTCAAGGAAAGCTTCCTCCGGTGTGGTCTAGACCACAATCCCGAGCGTGGCCCCCCGGCTACGCCTTGACGTTGTCCCGTTCCATCCCCTCCGCGACCTCCTCCGGCTCACGCCCCGGCGTCGCCAGGTCGAACCTGGTGATCACGAAGCGGAACAGCGCGTAGTACACCGCCGCGAAGACCAGCCCGATCGGGACGATCAGCCACGGCTTCGTCGCAAGGTTCCAGTTGATGACGTAGTCGATCAGCCCCGCCGAGAACGTGAACCCGTCGTGCACGCCCAGGCCCCACGTCACCGCCATGGAAACCCCGGTCAGCACCGCGTGGATCGCGTACAGCGCCGGCGCGATGAAGAGGAACGAGTACTCGATCGGCTCGGTGATGCCCGTCACGAACGAGGTCAGCGCCACCGACAGCATCAGCCCCCCGACCTCCTTGCGGCGGGACGGACGCGCGCAGTGCGTGATCGCCAGGGCCGCGGCCGGCAGGGCGAACATCATGATCGGGAAGAACCCCGAGGTGAACTGCCCGGCCGTCGGGTCACCCTGCAGGAAGCGGTTGATGTCCCCGTGCACCACCGTCCCGTCCGGCTTGGTGAAACTGCCGAACTGGAACCACACGAAGACATTGAGGAACTGGTGCAGCCCCACCGTCAGCAGCGCCCGGTTCGCCACCCCGAAGATCCCCGCCCCGTACGAGCCCAGGTCCGTGAGCCACTGGCTGAACGCCGTGAGCCCGGCGCCGATCGGCGGCCAGACGAACACGCACATCACCGCGAAGACGATCGCGACGAACGCCATGACGATCGGCACGAGCCGGCGCCCGTTGAAGAAGCCCAGCCAGTCCACCAGCTTCGTGCGGTGGTAGCGCTGCCAGAAGAAGGCGGTCAGCAGCCCGATCACGATCCCGCCGAACACCCCCGGGTTCTGGTACGCCGCGGGCGCCGCCTGCGCCGGCGTCCCCGGCGGGATGCAGGCCCCGCTGATGGTGCTCGTCGCCAGGAAGACCGTCCCCTTCGGGCAGTCCTGCGGGAACTGGTGCAGCACCCCGTAGTAGACGAGGAAACCCGCGACCGCGGCCAGCGCCGTCGAGCCGTCGGCCTTCTTCGCCATGCCGATCGCGACACCCACCGCGAACAGCAGCGGCAGCCCCAGCGAACCGTCCAGCAGGGCGCCGCCCGCGCCGTCGAAGACATCGGCCACCGCGTTCCAGCCCAGGCCCTGGGGGCCGAAGACGTCGTCCTGGCCCAGCCGGTTCAAGATGCCCGCCGCCGGCAGCACCGCGATCGGCAACTGCAGACTGCGCCCCATCTTCTGCAGCCCCTGGAACAGCACGGAACCCCGCGTCCGGCTCGGACGCGGGGCGGCCGCGGCAGCGTCCGAACCCATGGGAGCACCTCCCGGCAGGTAATGTGGTGTAGACCAGTTGCGGCGCGGCTGGGACACTCATGCATCCCCGCAAAACCGGTCCACCACTGCATTACGGTGTGAAATCGGACCGAACGGCCGAGACCAACCAGGAGTACAGATGGCCAGCAAGGCAGAGAAGATCGTCGCCGGGCTCGGCGGGCTCGACAACATCGAAGAGGTCGAGGGCTGCATCACCCGTCTCCGCACCGAGGTCAAGGACGCCTCGCTCGTCGACGAGGCCGCGCTCAAGGCCGCCGGAGCCCACGGCGTCGTCAAGATGGGCACCGCCATCCAGGTCGTCATCGGCACCGACGCCGACCCCATCGCCGCCGACATCGAGGACATGATGTGACCCGGCACTGACCGCCGGACCACCCCCACCTCACCCGCAAGGGGCCCGTTCCCGGACCGGCACGGGCCCCGGGCCGCGCTACGACTAGGCTCGATGCCATGTCTCGTATCGACGGCCGCACCCCCGAAGAGCTCCGCCCCGTCACCATCCAGCGCGGCTGGAGCAAGCACGCCGAGGGATCCGTCCTCGTCTCCTTCGGCGACACCAAAGTCCTCTGCACCGCCTCCGTCACCGAGGGCGTCCCCCGCTGGCGCAAGGGCAGCGGCGAAGGCTGGGTCACCGCCGAGTACGCCATGCTGCCCCGCTCCACCAACACCCGCGGCGACCGCGAGTCCGTCCGCGGCAAGATCGGCGGCCGCACCCACGAGATCAGCCGCCTTATCGGCCGCTCCCTGCGCGCCGTCATCGACTACAAGGCGCTCGGCGAGAACACCGTCGTCCTCGACTGCGACGTCCTCCAGGCCGACGGCGGCACCCGCACCGCCGCCATCACCGGCGCCTACGTCGCCCTCGCCGACGCCGTCACCTGGATGCACGGCCGCAAACTCGTCCGTGCCAAGGCCCAGCCCCTCAGCGACACCGTCAGCGCCGTCAGCGTCGGCATCATCGACGGCATCCCCATGCTCGACCTCTGCTACGAGGAGGACGTCCGCGCGGAGACCGACATGAACGTCGTCTGCACCGGCGACGGCCGCTTCGTCGAGGTCCAGGGCACCGCCGAGGGTCAGCCCTTCGACCGCAAGGAACTCAACAACCTCCTCGACCTCGCCGTCGCCGGCTGCGCCGAACTCGACGCACTTCAGCGCGCCGCCCTCGTCGAACTCGAACAGATCACCAAGGGCTGACAAAGAAAAGGTCTGCAAAGCGCAACTTCAGGACGGCGTGGTGCGTAAGTAAAGGTATGCACCCACGCACCCGCCGTCTCGCGGCGCTCGCCATCGCGGCCGCCCTCGGCACCACCGCCCTCATCGGCTGCAGCGCCGTCGACGCCGTCGACAAAGCCCTCGACTGCGCCAACGTCGCAGCCCAGGTCGCCACCGACGTCCAGAACCTGCAGAACGCCGTCAGCAACGCCGGCAACAGCCCACAGGACGCCGCCAACGCCCTCGACCAGATCGCCGACCACCTCGCCGACCTCGGCGACAAGACCGGCAACGCCGACGTCAACACCGCCGTCGACAACCTCCAGCAGGCCGTCGAGAACGCACAGAAGGCCGCCGAGAACGGCGACGTCCCCGACATCACCCCCGTCGCAGACGCCGCATCCGAACTCTCCAAGGTCTGCACCCCCGGCTGACGGGATAATCGGACCATGCCGCACACCCGCCTGGTCCTCGCCACCCGCAACGCCCACAAGGTCGCCGAACTCCACGCCATCCTGGCCGACGCCGGACTCGGCGTGGAGCTCGTCGGCGCCGACGCCTACCCCGAAATCCCCGACGTCCGCGAGACCGGAGTCACCTTCGCCGAGAACGCCCTCCTCAAGGCCCACGCCCTCGCCCAGGCCACCGGCCTCCCCGCCGTCGCAGACGACTCCGGCCTCTGCGTCGACGTCCTCGGCGGCGCCCCCGGCATCTTCTCCGCCCGCTGGGCCGGCAAGCACGGCGACGACCGCGCCAACCTCGAACTCCTCCTCGCCCAGCTCTCCGACATCGACACCCCGCACCGCGCCGCCCACTTCATGTGCGCCGCCGCCCTCGCCCTCCCCGACGGCACCGAACGCGTCGTCGAGGGCCGCCTCCTGGGCACGCTGCGCTTCGAACCGCACGGCACGAACGGCTTCGGCTACGACCCGATCCTCCAGCCGCTGGGGGAGTCCCGGACCTGCGCCGAACTCACCGCGGAGGAGAAGAACGCCATCAGCCACCGCGGCCAGGCCTTCCGGGCGCTGGTGCCGGTGGTGCGGGAACTGGTGGGGTGAGTGTCCACAGACGTGGCCTGCGTATCCATTTCTTGGATTCGCAGGCCACGAATGGTGCGGCGGAAGGGATTCGAACCCTCAAGCCCGATCAAGGGCCACAGATCCTAAGTCTGCTGCGTCGCCTCTGCGCCACCGCCGCTAGCCGCCACCCATGGTAACGGGTGGCGGCTGCGGGATCGCATACGGTTTACGGGCTCGTAGTGCGTCGGCCCCCTCGGCACCATGTGTCGGTGACGGCATGGCAGTTCGGGCACAGCAGACGCAGGTTCTCGGCCCGGTCGTCCAGCCGGTCGCCGTTGATGTGATCCACTTCCAAGGTCATCGGTCTGCCGAGCCAGCTTTCACCGGTGCCGCATTGCGCGCACCGGGAGGGCGTGCCGATGTCCGCGAGGGCCCTTCGCAGCAGCACGGCTTTGGTGCGGTAGCCGTCGGTGCGGGCGACCAGGATGGCGGACGCGGGCTTCCTGGCGTTGGGGCCGTTCTTGTTTCCGTGCGCCTGCCCGAGGAAGTGGTCGGTGTCCAGTCCGTCCGCGGCCAGCCATGTGCGCAGCATGGCGCGTGTTCGGGTGTTGTCGGGCCTGCCGAGCCGGCGGAGGGTTTCGGCCACGGAGATGGAATGTGCCACTGCCGCCGCGCGGAGCTCCTCGGGCGTGGGGCGGGGGCGCTTGCGGCCTCTGCCGGAAGTGGGCGTGCCGAAATGGGAGATGTCGATGCCGAAGTCCGCAAATCGCTTCTCCAGGTAGCGGTGCAGCTTTCCGTACGGGGTCCTGCCGAGGAACGCCACGACCTCCTTCATGGAGCGGCATCGTGCGGCAGCCGACTCGAGCAGTTCGCGCGTGTACGGGGCCCCGACGTTCACCGGACCACGCGCCGGTCGCGCCGTTTGCCCCGGCCCCGGTAGGTGTCCGTCGTCGCATGGCAGTTGGGACAGAGCAGGCGGAGATTGGCCAGGCGGTTGTCCCGCCAGTTGCCGTCCAGGTGATCGACCTCCAGGGGCAGTGGCCGACCGCACCACATGGGCTCGGTTCCGCAGAGGGCGCAGCGCTCGGCGAGGCCCCGGGCCAGCATCGCCCGCTTGAGCCGGTCACTGTGCACACGCCGGGCCGTGGCCGCTTCCTGCCGGACCAGGATCTCGTCGTGTGACCGCCGACCCGGCCCACGCGGTCTGGTGACGAAATGCGAGGTGTCGATGCCGAATCCGCGAATGCGCCGGCTGATGTGGGTGTGCTGGCCCCCTACGACCTCCACTCCCAGACGGTGCAGCACTTCGTACATGTTGGCCGATGCGGCGACTGCTTCGGCGAGGAGCTCACGTGTCCAGCGACCGCCTTCCCGCTCGAAGTGCGAGGTGTCCACGCCCATGCGTCTCATCCGCTCCCGCAGGTAACCGCGCGTCGGGCTTCTGGGGTCCACGCCCAGTCTTCTCAGCATCTCGGACAGCGTCCGTGACGACGCCGCCGCTTCGGCCAGCAGCTCACGGGTGTAGGGGCTTGCGGGCATTGATATCCCTCCATGCGATTATGTGTTGCACTTTCGCACGTTTTAACGACCCGCTTGTACGACGGTTACGCCGACCGGGATACGGCGAAGGGCGCCCGGCGTGTCGTGCCGGGCGCCCTTCGGTGTGGGTGGGGGAGGCTACGCGTCCTTGAGGGCCTGGCGCTGGTGCCCGAGGCCGTCGATCTCGAGCTCGACGACGTCACCGGCCCGGAGGTAGGGCTTGGGCTCGGGGCGGCCGAGGGCGACGCCGGCCGGGGTGCCGGTGTTGATGACGTCGCCGGGGTAGAGGGTCATGAACTGGCTGACGTAGCGGACGACTTCGGCGACCGGGAAGATCTGCTCGGCCGTGGTGCCGTCCTGCTTGAGGTCGCCGTTGACCCACAGCCGCAGGCCCAGCGCCTGGGGGTCGGGGATCTCGTCGGCGGTGACCAACCAGGGGCCGAGGGGATTGAAGGTCTCGCAGTTCTTGCCCTTGTCCCACTGGCCGCCGCGCTCGATCTGGAAGGCGCGTTCGGACACGTCGTGGGAGACGGCGTAGCCTGCCACGGCGGCGAGGGCCTCCGCGTCGTCGGCGGCGTAGCGCAGTTCGCGGCCGATGACGACGGCGAGTTCGACCTCCCAGTCGGTCTTGAGGCTGCCGCGGGGGACGAGGACGGTGTCGTCGGGGCCGACGACGGTGTCGGGGGCCTTCATGAACAGGATGGGCTCGTCGGGGACGGCGGCGCCGGTCTCGCGGGCGTGGTCGTGGTAGTTGAGGCCGATGCAGACGATCTTGCCGATGCGGCCGAGCGGGGGGCCGACGCGCAGGTCCGCGGGGTCGAGGGCGGGGAGGGTGCCGTCGGCGGCCGCGGTGCGGATGCGGGTGAGGGCGTCCGTGTCGGCGAGCAGGGGGCCGTCGATGTCGGGGGTGAGGGCGGACAGGTCGCGCAGGGTGCCGTCCTGGTCGAGCAGGGCCGGGCGTTCGGCTCCGGCGGGGCCGACTCGCAGCAGCTTCACAAGACTCTCCGGGTGTGGTCGGGGGTGGCGGTGGTCAGGGCCTTGGCCGTGTGGGGGGTCATGTCCGATGGGGGCGGTCATCGGAGGTCTTGGTTGATCCTCCAGCGGCGGGGGTGGCGTCCGCAACCCCTTGGCCATGGTGTGGACGGTGGAGCCAGGCGCGTTCGGCGGCGGTCCAGGCGGTGGAGGTGGCGATGTAGAGCCCGGCGGCCGGGGGGACGAGCGCGGCGGTGACGAGGGTGCCGAAGGAGAGCAGCGGGAGGTGCTTGGCGAGGCCTTCGGCGTCGGGGGCGGCCTTGCGGGCGCGGCGGTAGGTCCAGCAGGCGACGGCGGCGACCGCGACGAGGACGGCGGCGTGCAGGGCACCGCCCTCGGTGGCGGCGATCCGGGCGGTGGAGGAGGCGTGGTAGAGCACGAAGAAGGCGGGGAGTTGCAGGAGGGTCGGCAGGATGCCGGCGAAGGGGGAGGAGTCTTCCCGGGTGTGGAGGGCGGTGAGGGCGCGCTGGAGTTCCCGGGGGTCGTGCGCGTGCTTGCGGCGCAGTTCGGCGACGCGTGGGGCGAGGGCGGCGCGGGCCTTCTCGCCGCGGGCGGCGGCGCGGGCGAGGGGGTGGAGGGCGAGGCGTACGAGGAGGGTGACGAGGACGATCGCGGCGGCGGGTGCCGCGGCGTGTCCGGTGAGGGGGGTGAGGGCGTGGGTGAGGCCGAGCAGGGCGTGCGTGAACACGGACATGGGGGTGGGACCCTCCGCGGGTGTCGTCGTGCCGGTCGGAATGGGCGCGGCGTGACGGGGCGCGGTGGGGCAGCGGGTGCCGTGGTGCGGTGGCGGTGGTGTTGCCCCTAGGCGGCCGTCGGGAGGGGGCGGCCGGGGGCCCTGGGGCGTGGGCGGCCGGAGGCGTCGGGGTCGCGCTGGGGGAGGAAGGCGGTGCGGTGTTCGCGGTCGCGCAGCGCGGTGCGGACGCGTCCGCGGGGTACGGGGGCTGCGGTGGCCGCGAGGCGGAGGGCGCTGCCGAGCAGGAGGGCGACGGCGGCGGTGGTCGCGGCGGCGGCGACGGTGGCGGTGAGCCCGGTGTGGGTGAGCAGGAGGCCGGTGAGCAGGAGCAGGAGCGCGCTGCCGTGCAGGCGTGCGGCAGCGGCGGTGCTGCGTGCGGTGCTGCGGATCACTCGGGCTGCTCCTTTCGTTCGTTCCGCTGGGGATGACGTACGGGGGGTCAGCGTGGTTCCGCGGCGGCGAGTCCGCCCCGGACGACGAGGCGGTGGGTGGAGGTGAGTTCGGGGTGCAGGTGGCGAGGGGATGTAGTGGCCGCGGCCGGTCATGTGGCGGCGGGGGTGGACGGTGCTGTGGGGGACGGGGGCGATGACGGTGCCGCCGGCGGCGGTGGTGCGGGGGATGGTCGGCCGGACGACGTAGGTGTAGCGCGTGGTGGCGGTTTCGACGACGAGGGTGTCGCCGGGGCGGAGGCGTCGATGCGGCGGAAGGGTTCGCCGTGGGTGTTGCGGTGGCCGGCGAGGGCGAAGTCGCCGGGTTGTCCGGGCTGGGTGGTGTGCGGATAGTGGCCGGCGTATCCGTGGTCGAGGACCTTGGCGCGGCTGATGCCCTCGGCGATGGGGGGCGGTGACGCCGATGCGGGGGATGCGGAGGACGGCGGGAGGGCCGCGGGGTGCCGGTGCCGGTGCCGGTGCGTGTGCGGCCGGTGGTGCGGGTGTGGTCGTCGGGGGCGGCGCGGTTGCCGACCCGAGGATTGGTCCGATGTCTCTGGGGTGGGGGTGGCGTGGGTGCCGGGGCGGCCCCATCGGCGTTCCAGGGTGGTCACGCGGTCCGTGGCGGCGGCGTGTGCCCTCAGGTCGGTCCACCGCAGCTGATGGGCGACGAGCAGCAGCAGGACGGCGCCGAGGGTGAGGGCGGCTTCGCCGACGCCCCACGGCGCGCGCGTCCATGCCGGCGCGGCGGGGCGGGGTGGGGGCGGGCATGCCGGCACGGTAGATGGCGCAGCGTCAGATCCCCGGGCCCCGACCCCGCCCGCATCGCGCCGCGGCCCCGCTACCCCGCGAAGAGCCGGGACACGGAGTAGATGACCAGACCCGCCAGGGCGCCGACGACGGTGCCGTTGATCCGGATGAACTGCAGGTCGCGTCCGACGTTGGCCTCGATCTTGCGGGTGGTCTGCTCCGGGTCCCAGCCGGCGATGGTGTCGGTGATCAGCGCGGTGATCTCGTCCCGGTAGGTGGAGACCACGTAGACGGCGGCGTCCTCCAGCCAGCCGTCGATCTTGGCGGTCAACCGGGGGTCCTCCGTCATCCGCGCGCCCAGGGACAGCAGTGAGGCCCGGGCGCGCAGCCGCAGTTCGCTGCGCTCGTCCTCGGCCGCGGCGACGATCATGCCGCGGACCGATCCCCACGCGGACTCGATGAGATCCTGGACCTCGTTGCGGGCGATCAGGTCCTTCTTGAGCCGCTCGACGCGGGCCCGGGTGTCGGGGTCGGACTGCAGCTCGTCGGCGAAGTCGGCCAGGAAGCGGTCGATCGCCTCGCGGGCGGGGTGCTCCGGCATGTCCCGCATCTCCGCGGTGAAGCGCACGAGTTCCTTGTAGACGCGTTCGCCGACCCGGCGGTCCACGAAGCGCGGGGTCCAGCCGGGAGCGCCGCCCTGGACGGCGTGCATCACCGAGTCGGAGTGCTCGACCAGCCAGTCGTGGGCGCGGATGCAGACCAGGTCGACCACCCGCCGGTGCCCGCCGTCGGCGACGACGCGCTCCAGCATCTTCCCAATGCCGGGGGCGATCTCCTGGGCGTCGGCGCGCCGGGTGATGGCCTCGCCGACCACCGCCTGGACGTCCGAGTCGCGCAGCACGGTCAGGGCGCCGCGCAGCGCCGCGGCGCCCTGTTCGGTGACGCGGTCGGCGTGCTCGGGGTGTTCCAGCCAGGTGCCGAGGCGCCGGGCGATGCCGACCTTGCGCAGCCGGGTGCGGACGACCTGCGGGGACAGGAAGTTCTCGCCGACGAAGTCGCCGAGGGTGCGGCCGAGCGCGTCCTTCTTCGTGGGGATGATCGCGGTGTGCGGGATGGGCAGGCCGAGGGGCCTGCGGAAGAGCGCGGTCACCGCGAACCAGTCGGCGAGCGCGCCGACCATGCCCGCCTCGGCGGCCGCCGCGACATAGCCGGACCACGCGCCGGCCCCCGCCGACTCGGCCCATCTGGCCAGCGCGTAGACCGCGGTGGCCACCAGCAGCAGGCCGGTGGCGATCACCTTCATACGTCGTACGCCGCGCCGCCGGCCCTCGTCGGCGGGGCTGTACGAGAACGCCGGAGTCGGGTCTTGGTCCGATCCGGTCACCGGAGCCGTTTTCATCCGCCGCATCCACTCCTTCCGCGTATCGTCCACACCACACTCTTCGAGTGGAACGAACAACGAGTTCCCGGCGTCCGACAATGCAGACGGGCAGGCCCGACGCCTCCATGGGATCATGGCGGCAGCGGATCGCGCCGGTTTCCCGCCCTTTGATCCCAGGAGTGAAGCACCGCATGGCCAGATCGACGGGTTATGCACTGCTCGCCGGAATTGTCGCGCTGGCCGCGGTCATCTCCGCCGCGATCCTCGTCACCGCCGGCCGTACCGACGCCTCCGGCCGCTCCGGCGGGCCCCTCGCGGCGGCCGGAATGCCCGGCGTACCCAACCAGGCGGCGCCCGCGGCGTCCGGTTCGTGGGTGGGCACCTGGTCGACGTCCCCGGTGGGCGGCGAGCCGAACGTGCCGGACGGCTACGCGGGGTGGTCGATCCGCAACGTGGTGCACACCAGTGTCGGCGGCACCTCGGCACGCATCCACCTCTCCAACCTCTTCGGCCGCACCCCGCTGCAGATCGGCCGGGCGACGGTCGCCGTCGCGGCGGCCCCGGGGTCGCCGGCGGCGGCGCGCGGCACGATGCGGTCGCTGACCTTCGGCGGGGGGACGCAGGTGCGGATCCCCGCGGGCGGCAGCGTCGTCAGCGATCCCGTGCGCCTGGCCGTTCCGCAGTCGGCGGACCTGCTGGTGACGACGTACACCCCGCAGGTCTCGGGCCCGGTGACGTACCACCCGCGGGCGCAGCAGACCTCGTTCATGGCGTTCGGCGAGCGCGCCGCGCGCACCGACGGCGCCGCGTACACCACGCGGACCCCGTACTGGCGTTACGTCACGGGCGTGGACGTCTTCACGCGGCAGGCGGCCGGGTCGGTGGTGCTGTTCGGCGACTCGATCACCGACGGCATCACGTCCACCCCGGGCGCGAACCACCGCTGGCCGGACCGTCTGGCGACGCGGCTGCGCGGTTCCGGGGACCGGGGGCTGCGGCTCGGCGTCCTCAACCAGGGGATCAGCGGCAACCGGGTGCTGCGCGACGGCGAGAACGGCGGCAATCCCAGCGGCCTGAGCCGCCTCGAACGTGACGCGCTGTCCCAGACCGGTGTCCGTACGCTCGTCGTGGAGCTGGGCATCAACGACGTGCTGCGGCCGCCGCAGCGGACCGGCGCGCGGGAGATCGTCTCCGGGCTGCGGGAGATCGTGGCGCGCGGTCGCGAGCGCGGGCTGCGGGTGCTGGGCGCCACGCTGGCCCCGTGCGGGGGCCACGCCGGATACAACGCGCACACCGAGGCGGTGCGGCAGCAGGTGAACGCCGCGATCCGGGCGGGCACGGTGTTCGACGAGGTGATCGACTTCGACCGGGCGCTGCGCGACCCGAACCGCCCCTCCGCGCTGCTGCCCGCCTACGACTCCGGCGACCACCTGCACCCCAGTGACGCCGGTTTCCTGCGCATGGCGGAGACTGTGCAGTTGTCGCTGCTCAAGGGCGGCGCGGCGGCCAAGGTGTGACGAGTACGGACGGACGGCGACACCCATGACGGACCACGCGGGCGGGCTGACCGGCTACGCCGAGCACTTCGGCGAGCCCGAGGGCTACCTGGACTTCGCCCGCTACGGTCCGCCCTCGCGGGACGTGCTGGACGCGACGGCGGCCGCCCTGGCGGCGTCGGCGGAGGCCGACCACACCACCGTCAACGACCTGATGCGGGCCGAGCCCCGGGCCCGGGCCGCGGCGGCACGGCTGGCGGGCACGGACACCGGGCACGTGGCGCTGCTGCCCAACGCCTCCACCGGGATCTTCCACGCCGCCTTCGGCGTGCCCGGCGGCGCCGTCCTGGTGCCGTCGGCCGACTTCCCGGCCAACCACTACCCGTGGCGGCGTGCGGCCGCCCTGGGCCGGGCGGTGCCGCGCTGGCTGGACGGCGCGCCGACCCCGGACGCGGTGCGCGGGGCGCTGACGGACGAGGTGGTGGCGGTCTCGGTCAGCGCCGTGGACTTCCGCACCGGCTACCGGGCCGATCTGGCGGCGCTGCGCGAGGTGATCGGCGACCGGCTGCTCGTGGTGGACGCGATGCAGGCGTTCGGCGTCGTCGAGCTGCCGTGGCAGGCGGCGGACGTGGTCGTGGCGGGCGGCCAGAAGTGGCTGCGGGCCAGCTGGGCGACCGGTTTCGCGGCGCTGTCGGACCGGGCCCTGGAGCGGCTTGAGCCCACGCTGACGGGGTGGACCGGGGTCGAGGACGTCGCCGTCTTCGACGACACCGAGCACCCGGTGGCGCCGGACGCGCTGCGCTGGAGCATCACCAATCTGAGCCCGGTGACGGCGGCGGCCTTCGCGGCGGCACTGGAACTGGTCGAGGGCGTCGGGGTCGCCGCGATCGAGGGGCATGTGGCACGCCGGGTCGACGAGCTGATCGACGTGGTCCGCTCGGCCGGCGGGCAGGTGCTGTCCCCGGTGGCCCGTGCCGAGCGGGCGGGCATCGTGTCCTTCGCGGTGCCCGACGTGGACCCGGCCCAGGTCGCCAAGGCGCTGCACGAGCACGGGGTGACCCCGTCGGTGCGGGCGGACTCCGTGCGGCTGTCGGCGCACGCGTCGACCACGGCGGGCGCGGTCGAGCGGGTGCGCGCGGCGCTGGCCTCGCTGCGCTGACCCGCCGCGCGGGACCCCGCCCGGCCCGCCCCGGTCTGCCGGGCGGCTCCGGCCGGGAACGCCCCGGTGCCGGGGGAGGCTCCTCCGGACGACGGGCGGCCGCCGCCGAAGGGCCCCGCGCCCCGCAGGTCGCGGCGCCCGTCCCGTCGCCCTTGCCGGCACGGGGCACCCGGGCGCCGCGTGGAGGGGCAGGCGAGCCTGCCGGGCCCGCGACGATCGTGGCCGCGGCAGCCGCCGGGGCTGCCCGCGGCCGGCGGCCTCAGGCGGGGGCGGCGCTGCTCGCCGCGTACATGCGGGCGATGACGTCCTCGATGGCGGGTTCGCGTACCGACAGGTCGACGACGCCGTGCCGCGCGGCGAGTTCGGCGACCAGCGGTGCCGCGCTGGCGGCCGCGGGGAAGGCGATCCACTGCCGGGGGCCTTCGACGCGTTCGCAGCGCGCGCCCGGCAGTTCCACCGGCGGCAGCTCCCGTTCGAAGTCGACGACGAGGGTGCGCTCGCTGTCGCCGGCGGCGTGCAGCCCGTCGAGGCCGCCGTCGTACACCAGGCGGCCGTGGTCGATGACCATGACGCGGCCGCACAACTGCTCGATGTCGGTGAGGTCGTGGGTGGTGAGCAGCACGGTGGTGCCCTGCTCGGTGTTGACGGTCCGCAGGAACGCGCGGACCTTCGCCTTGCTGACGACGTCCAGCCCGATGGTCGGCTCGTCGAGGTAGAGCACCTCGGGGTCGTGCAGCAGCGCCGCGGCGATGTCGCCGCGCATGCGCTGGCCGAGCGAGAGCTGCCGTACGGGGACGTCCAGGAGCGGCGCGAGGTCGAGCAGGCCGACGCAGCGGTCGAGGTTGCGGCGGTAGCGGGCGGCGTCGATGCGGTACATGCGGCGCACGAGTTCGTAGGAGTCGCGCAGCGGCAGGTCCCACCACAAGGTGGTGCGCTGGCCGAAGACGACGCCGATGCGGCGGGCGAGCCGGGTCCGTTCGCGGGAGGGGTCGATGCCGGCGACGCGCAGGCGGCCGCCGCTGGGGGTGAGGATGCCGGTGAGCATCTTGACGGTGGTGGACTTGCCGGCGCCGTTGGGCCCGATGTAGCCGACCACCTGGCCGGCGGGGACGGTGAAGGAGATGCCGTCCACGGCGCGCACCTGCCGGCGCTCCCTGCGCAGCAGGCCGGTGCGGCGGCGTACGTCGAAGACCTTCTCGAC
Source organism: Streptomyces sp. PA03-3a (assembly GCF_033792735.1). Taxonomy (NCBI): domain Bacteria; kingdom Bacillati; phylum Actinomycetota; class Actinomycetes; order Kitasatosporales; family Streptomycetaceae; genus Streptomyces; species Streptomyces sp. PA03-3a. Next base: position 94,682 of record NZ_JARAVM010000010.1, on the reverse strand, counting down.
GCGGTCGAGTTCGATGAGGGCGGTCATGTCGGGCATCAGCTCCCGGTGCTCCGGTACGAACGAAGGCCCGCCCGCCAGGCGGCGCCGGACAGGGCGCAGCAGGTGACGGCGACCAGGGGCGGGGTGAAGTCCACCCAGCCGGGCAGGCCCAGGGGGTCCTGGCGGCCCAGGATGCGCAGCGCGGGCAGCCAGTTGACGAAGGCGAGGGGCACCACGAAGGTGACGCCGCGCACGAGTTCCTTCGCGAACACCGACGGCGGGTACTGCAGCAGGGTGGCGCCGCCGTAGGTGAAGGAGTTCTGCACCTCCGAGGCGTCGCCGGCCCAGAACTGGAAGGCCGCGCCGGCGACGAAGACCGCGCCGAAGATCCCGGCGCCGCTGAGCAGCATCATCGGCAGCAGCACCAGGTCCAGGGCGGTCCAGTGCAGTTCCAGACGGGTCACCGACCAGCCCAGGACGAGCAGTCCCTGGACGATCCGGCCGATCCGGCGCAGCGCGAAGCGGTCGGCGGCGACCTGGGCGAGGACGGGCACGGGCCGTACCAGGAGGGTGTCGAGCGTGCCGTCGCGGACCCGGCCGCCGAGCCGTTCCATGCTGCCCAGGGCGAGGTCGGCGAGACCGAAGGCGGTGCCCGCGGTGCCGTAGAGGAAGGCGACCTCGGCAAGGGAGAAGCCGCCGAGCCGGTCGACCTGGGAGAACATCAGCAGGATCGCGAGGAAGTCCAGGCCGGTGGCGGCGAAGTTGACGGCCGCGCTCATCACGAACGACGCCCGGTACGCCAGGGCCGAGCGGGTCCACATCCACACGATCAGCCCGTAGGCGCGCAGTGCCTCAGCCACCCTGGACCACCACCTTGCGGGTGGCCGCGGACTGCAGCAGCCGCCCCGCGCCGAGCAGGAGGACCGCCCAGGTGGCCTGGAAGGCCAGGGCGGCGGCGAGGGCGCCGCCGGTGTGCCGGCCGAGCAGGATGTCGGCGGGCACCTGCAGCAGCGCCGACCAGGGCAGCAGCAGGGCGATCGAGGAGAGGCCGCCGGGGAAGGCGTTGAGGGGAAGCAGCATGCCGGAGAAGAAGAGGGTGGACAGGCCGGAGACGGCGACGATCCCGGTGCCGTCCATGAGCCAGAAGACGCTGAGGACGACGAGGTAGCGCAGGGCGAAGCTGACGAGGACGCCGAGGGCGACCGACAGCAGGAAGAACGCCCAGGTGGCGGGGGAGGCGGGGAGGGCGAGGTCGAAGGCGAGGGCGCCGCAGGCCATGGGCACCGCGCCGCGGGCGAGCAGCTGGTAGCCGGCCCGGCCGAGGTCGGCGGCGAGCCACCAGGCCTGCAGGTCGGCGGGGCGGTGCAGGTCGACGGCGATGTCGCCGCTGCGGACCCGCTCGATCAGTTCGTCCTGGAAGCCGCCGCCCATGAGGGAGGACGTCGCGAACAGCGCCTGGCCGATCCAGACGTACGTCAACGCCATGGACTGGTCGTAGCCCCCGAGGTGGGGCCGTTCGTGCCACAGGGCGATATAGGTGTATGCGGTGATGAAGCCGAAGACGGTGTTGGTGAAGACGCCGGCCGCGGTGGCCACCCGGTACGTGGCGTGGCGCCGGAAGCCGCTCGCCGCCACGGTCGCGTACAGGCGCATGGTCCCTCCTTCCGGTGTGGGGAACGGGTTCGCCCGTCCGCGCGCAAGCGCCCGACCTTACTCGCGGTGACCGCCGTCTGCCACGGAGTTTTCACCCGGCGGGGTGGAGGGCGTCACGCTTTCGGCCTGTCACAGGCTTGTCACGGATGCACGGCGATGACCCATTTTGTCCTGATGGTGGGAAAGTGTCCGCCGGGTCGTACGGCACGATTGACCCAAGATGTTCCCGCCGCGGCACAACCCTCGGCGGCCGCGGAGGAGTCAGTACAGACATGAGCAGCAGCAACGCTTCCCCCGGCGGCTGGGAGAACCAGCCCTCCGGCAAGAAGCCGAAGCGCACCGGTGCCCGCAGGCTGATCCCGAGCTGGCGTGCGGTGCTCGGCGCGTTCCTGCTGGTCGTGCTGGCGTGCGCGGGGGCGTTCATCATCGGCTACCAGCTGGTCGACATCCCCAAGGCGAACGCGGGCGCGGTCGCGCAGAGCAACGTCTACCTGTACTCCGACGGCACCCAGCTGGTCCGCGACGGCGCGGTCAACCGCGAGAACGTGGGCCTGGACCAGGTGTCCGAGGTCGCCCAGCACGCCACCCTCGCCGCCGAGGACCGCAACTTCTACCACGAGTCCGCGGTCAGCCCGAAGGCGATGCTGCGCGCGGGGTGGAACACGGTCACCGGCAAGGGCAAGCAGTCCGGTTCGACCATCACCCAGCAGTACGTCAAGAACTACTACCTCAACCAGGAGCAGACGGCGGTCCGCAAGGCCAAGGAGTTCTTCATCGCGATCAAGCTGGACCGCGAGAAGACCAAGGAGGAGATCCTCGAGGGGTACCTCAACACCAGCTACTACGGCCGCAACGCCTACGGTATCCAGGCCGCCGCCCAGGCCTACTTCGGCAAGGACGCGGACGAACTCGACGCCGCCGAGGGCGCGTACCTGGCGACCCTGCTCAACGCGCCCAGCGAGTACGACATCGTGGCCCACCCGCAGAACAAGGCCAAGGCGGAGGCCCGCTGGGACTACGTGCTGGACGGCATGGTCAAGGAGGGCTGGCTGAGCGAGGGCGAGCGCGCCGGGCTGCAGTTCCCGAAGCCGCACAAGGCCAAGGCCGCCACCGGGATGTCCGGCCAGCGGGGCTACCTGCTCGAGGCCGTCAAGGACTACCTGTACGAGGCGAAGATCCTGGACGAGGAGACGCTGCGCTCCGGCGGGTACCGCATCACCACCACCATCGACCGCAAGAAGGAGAAGGCCTTCGTCAAGGCGGCCGAGGAGCAGCTGCTGGACAAGCTCAAGCCGAAGGTGCGCAAGGCCGACAAGTACGTGCGGGTCGGCGGGGCGTCCATCGACCCGGCCACGGGCAAGGTCGTCGCGATGTACGGCGGCGTCGACTTCACCAAGCAGTTCGTCAACAACGCGACCCGCTCGGACTACCAGGTGGGCTCCACCTTCAAGCCGTTCATCTTCGCCTCCGCCGTGCAGAACGACTCCACCACCCAGAGCGGCCGGCGCATCACCCCGTACACCGTCTACGACGGCCGCAACAAGCGCGAGGTGATCGGGCCCGACGGCCCCACCGGCTACGCCCCGGCGAACGAGGACGACGTCTCCTACGGGTCGATCACGGCCACCAACGCCATGGACAAGTCCGTGAACTCGGTCTACGCCCAGATGGCGCAGGACGTCGGCCCGGGCAAGGTCAACGACACGGTGCGGGCGCTGGGCATGCCGGAGAAGGTGAAGCTGGTGACCAGCCCGGCGATGGCGCTGGGCACGATGACGGCGAGCCCGCTGGACATGGCGCAGACCTACGCGACGCTCGCCAACCACGGCCGGTACGTTCCGTACACCATGGTCGTGAAGATCACCAAGAACGGGCAGGACGTGCAGCTGCCCACCCGCCGGCCCACGCAGGCCGTGCACCGCGAGGCCGCCGACACCACGACCTCGATCCTGCGTTCGGTGGTCCGGGGCGGCACCGCCACCGCCGCGCAGGCGGCGGGCCGGCCCGCCGCGGGCAAGACCGGCACGGCGGAGGAGGACAAGGCCGCCTGGTTCGCCGGCTACACCCCGGACCTGGCGACCGTCGTCGCCGTCATGGGCCAGGACTCCCAGACCGGCGCGCAGAAGAAGCTGTACGGCACCACGGGGCTGGCCCGCGTCAACGGCGGCGGGTATCCCACGCAGATCTGGGCCCAGTACACGGCCGACGCGCTGAAGGGGAAGCCGGCGAAGAACTTCAAGCTGCGGCTGGAGCCGGGTGCGCAGGCCCCGCCGACCACCGCCCCGCCCACCACCACGGCCCCGCCGACCACCACCGCCCCGCCGACCATCACCGCCCCGCCGGCGTCCTCCGAGCCGCCGGGCACGGAGGAACCGCCCACCAGCGAGGAGCCGAGCGAGCCCGGCGGTCCGACCAGTCCCGGCGAGGACGGCGGCACCGACGACGGCGGACTGCCCATCGGCGGCCTGGACGGCGACCCCGGCGGCGGGGACGACTTCCCGTAGCAATGGACCGCACCGGGCGCCGCCGGGGACCTCCCCGGCGGCGCCCGGTGCGTTGCGTTGCGCTGCGACGCGGTGCGGCGCCGCTCAGTGCCCCGAGGTCGCCTTCAGGCCGACCACGGACACCAGCAGCAGGCAGATGAAGAAGATCCGGGCGGCGGTCGCCGGCTCGCCCAGCACCACGATGCCGAGCACGGCCGCGCCGGCCGCGCCGATCCCGACCCACACCCCGTAGGCGGTGCCGATCGGCAGCGTCCGGGCCGCGTACGACAGCAGCAGCATGCTGGCCACGATGCCGAGCCCCGTGCCGACGCTGGGCCACAGCCGGGTGAAGCCGTCGGTGTACTTCATGCCGACCGACCAGCCGACCTCGAGCAGGCCGGCGGCACACAACAGGACCCATGCCATGACGGGCACCTCCACGATCCTCGGGGGGTCAGGGGGTGCGTCGTCTTTGCATGGGCCCTGGTACGGCGCGTCTCGTCAGGGTACGGACCCGACGATAACAAATTCAGAGGTACAGGCCGGTGGAGTCCTCCGAGCCCTGCAGCCGCTCCGCCGCCACCGCGTGCAGGTCCCGCTCCCGCATCAGTACGTACGCCGTACCGCGCACCTCGACCTCGGCCCGGTCCTCCGGGTCGAAGAGCACCCGGTCACCGACCTCCACGGTCCGTACGTTCTGCCCCACCGCGACCACCTCGGCCCAGGCGAGCCGCTTGCCGACGGCCGCCGTGGCGGGGATCAGGATGCCGCCGCCGGAGCGCCGCTCGCCCTCGGGGACGTCGGAGCGCACCAGCACGCGGTCGTGCAGCATGCGGATGGGAAGCTTGTCATGCGTATTCGAACTCACAGGTACGACGTTACCGGCGGCGCCGGCGCAGCGAGAGCCCGGCCACCACCGCGACCAGTGCCACCGCCGCCACCGCGACCGGCACGATGCGCTCCACGCGGGGCGCGCCGTCCTCCGCCACGAAGTGGCCCCGCAACTCGGTCACACCCCGGTTCACCGCCACGTAAGCGCGGCCCGCGGTGCGGTCCACCGCCGAGCTGACCTTCGCCTTGGCGTCCGCTGCGATCGTGCTGGGATGCACCCGCACCGCGATCTCGTCCAGCGTCGCGGCCAGCGCCTGCCGCTTGAGGGCGATGTCCGCCTCGATCTGAGCAGGGCTCCTGCCATCCGACACTGCTCCGCCTCCATCATCCTTGTCGACCGGTACCGTGCAGACAGTCTGTCAGCCCGCCCGTGCCGATGCCCGTCGGCACCCCGAACCGGAGAACTGCACCATGAGCGAGCGCCTCCAGCCCGGCGACACCGCCCCCGCCTTCACCCTTTCCGACGCCGACGGCAACGAGGTCTCCCTCGCCGGCCACGCGGGCCGCAAGGTCATCGTGTACTTCTACCCGGCCGCCCTCACGCCCGGCTGCACCAAGCAGGCCTGCGACTTCACCGACAACCTCGACGTGCTCGCGGGCGCCGGCTACGACGTCATCGGGGTCTCGCCCGACAAGCCGGAGAAGCTGGCCAAGTTCCGCGAGAAGGAGTCCCTGAAGGTCACCCTGCTCGCCGACCCCGACAAGTCGGTGCTGACCGCGTACGGCGCCTTCGGCGAGAAGAAGCTGTACGGCAAGGTCGTCACCGGCGTGATCCGCTCCACCGTCGTCGTCGACGAGCAGGGCAGGGTCGAGCACGCCTGGTACAACGTCAAGGCCACCGGGCACGTCGCCAAGCTCATCCGCGACCTCGGGGTCTGACGCCCCGTCGGCCGAAACGGTCACGCCCGGGTGTGCGAGCCGGTCAGCGCCGCGTACACCACGACGTTCGCCGAGTAGGACTGGGTGGCGTGGTCGAAGGTGCCGCCGCAGGTGATCAGCCGCAGCTCCGGGCGGACGCCCGAGCCGTACACCCGGTCCGGGCGGAAGCCCGTCTTGTCGACGATCTCCACGCCCTCGACGGCGAACTCGGCGACCGAGCCGTCCGAGCGGGTGACCTCCACCAGGTCGCCCTGCGTGACCGTGCTCAGGGCGTAGAAGACCGCCGCCTTGCTGCGGGTGTCGACGTGGCCGACGATCAGCGCCGCCCCCGCGTCCCCGGGGGCGGGACCGCGCCCGTACCAGCCCGCGACGTCCGGCGTGCTGAACGGCGGCGGGTCCACCGCGCCGTCGGCGGTGAGCCCGCGCTCCACCAGCTTGGCGTGGATGCCCGCCGAGCGGATGTCGATCCGCAGCGGGCGCGCCGGGGGCAGCGGCGTGTGCGCCGCGTACACCTGGGCGGGCCGCCCGGCGGCCCCCGCTGTCGCGGCCGGCGCGGGGGCGCCGACCGCGGAGCCCGGCAGGCCGGGGTGGACGTATCCGTTCAGCCACGCCGCGGAGAGCACCACGGCGGCCGCGAGGGCCGCGACGGTACGCGCCTGCACCGGGTCAGTCCCGGGTGCGGCGGCGGTGCACGACCAGCCCCGCGGCCCCTGCCACGGCCAGCACGCCGGCCGCCACGACGCCGGGTACGCCCGCGGGCTGCTGCTCCGCGGCGGCCTGATGGGCCGCCATGGCGCCGCCGCCCGCGGGGACGGGAGCGGACGGGAAGCCGGAGGCGGCCTCGGTGACCGCGAGCGTGCCTTCGTGGGACTTCCCGTCACAGGTGATGGAGACCCGGTAGGAGCCCGGGGTCAGCCCGGAACGGACCACCGCGGAGGCGTACATCCCGCCGTCGCTCGCCGGGGCCAGGGTGACCGGGGTGACGAACGCGGAGGAGCTGACGGTGCCGGTCTTGGCACGGTCGCACTGGTCGGTGCGGACGTCGACGTCGGCGCCGGGGCCGGCCGTGCCCGGGGTGATCCTCACCGGGCCGCTGCCGACGCCCCCGACGCCCCCTACGCCGCCGACGCCTCCCACGCCGCCGGTGCCTCCCACGCCGCCGGTGCCTCCCACGCCGCCGGTGCCTCCCACGCCGCCGGTGCCTCCCACGCCGCCAACGCCGCCGGCGCCTCCCACGCCGCCGACCCCGCCCGTGCCGCCGTCGTCCGGACCGCTGCCCGAGCCGTTGTCCTGGCGGCCGTCGTCGTCCCGTCCGGAGCCGTCGCCGCCGTCATTGTCGCGGCCGGAGTCGTCGTCATCGTCGTTGTTGCTGTTCTGGCGGCCGTTGTCGCGGCCCGAGTCATCGTCGTCGTCATCGTCGTTGTTGCTGTTCTGGCGGCCGTTGTCCCGGTCGTCGTCGCCGTTCGTGCCGAACTGCAGGAGGGGATTGCCGCTTCCGCCGTCGTCGTCCCCGCCGCCCCCTCCACCGCCCCCGCCGAACTGGAAACTGGTCCCGCTGGAGTCGTCGTCCGGCCCGTCGTCCGCCACGGCCGCGGGACCGCACAACACGATCAGCGTCGCCGCGGCGGCGGCACACAAGGGAACGCGGGCGGCCCCCAAGACAGAGCCCATGATCACAACCTCCACTCACCCGGGCTCATGCCGTCGGATTGGTCGGCCCCGGTGTTTCGAAGGTCCCTTCCCGGGCGGGCCTTCGCATGCGGTGGTGCTCCGGACGGGTCGGGGGGTCGCCCGGACCGGCGAACCCGGGGCGGACACCGCGCGCATGTGCACAGGTCACCCGGCCGGACTAGAGTCCGCAGCCATGACAGCGCGCAAGCCCATCGAATCCTGGCTCACCGACATGGACGGCGTCCTCATGCACGAGGGCATCCCGGTGCCCGGCGCGGACGCCTTTATCAAGCGGCTGCGGGACTCGGGCCGCCCGTTCCTCGTCCTGACGAACAACTCGATCTACACCCCCCGCGACCTGGCGGCGCGGCTCAGCCGTATCGGCCTGGACGTGCCGGCCGAGAACATCTGGACCTCGGCGCTGGCCACGGCCCGCTTCCTGGACGACCAGCACCCCGGCGGGACGGCGTACGTCATCGGCGAGGCCGGCCTCACCACGGCCCTGCACGACGCGGGGTACGTGCTGACCGACCACGAGCCCGACTTCGTGATCCTGGGCGAGACGCGGACCTACTCCTTCGAGGCCCTGACCAAGGCCATCCGCCTGATCAACGCGGGGTCCCGGTTCATCGCCACCAACCCGGACAACACCGGTCCCTCGCCCGAGGGGGCGCTGCCCGCCACCGGCTCGGTGGCCGCGCTGATCACGAAGGCGACCGGGAAGGACCCGTACTTCGTCGGCAAGCCGAACCCGCTCATGATGCGCACCGGCCTCAACACCATCGGCGCGCACTCCGAGACCTCCGCGATGATCGGCGACCGCATGGACACCGACGTACTGGCGGGCCTGGAGGCCGGGATGCAGACCTTCCTGGTGCTGACGGGCCTGACCAGGTCGGGCGACATCGACCGCTTCCCGTACCGGCCGACCACCGTCGTGGACTCCATCGCGGACCTCGTCGACCTCGTCTGACGACGGCGTGCCCCCGGCCGCGACCGGCCGGGGGCGGCGGGGCGGTGCGAGGCCTCCAGGACGTGAGACGTTCACCGGTCGATCACCGGACGGGCGGCGGGAGTTGGGTACGGCGGAGCAGGCTCTCCCCGCATTTCCGCAGCGATCTTGGAAGGGCCTCCACCGATGCTGTCCCGCACCCGCACGGCCACCCTCGTCCCCGGCGCGGTCGCCACCGTGCTCGCCGCCGCCCTGGTGCCGCTCCTCGGCACCCCGGCGGGTGCCGCCTCGTACGGCACCCCGACGATCTCCCTGTCCGCCGCCTACCTGTCGGGCGCCGTCGGCGCCACCGGCGACCCGGCCGTCACGGTCACCGTCGCGCAGAGCGGCGCGGACGCCTCGGCGCTCACCGTGGCCGCCTCCGCCAGCACCAGGGCCTCGGTCGCCGGCACCGGCGACGTGACCGTCACCGGCACCGGCGGCACCCGCATCCTCACGGTCGTCCCCCGCGCCCGCGGCTACGCCGACCTGACGGTCAAGGTGACCGGCCTCGGCGGCAAGACCGCCACCAAGACGCTGCACTTCGCCGCCTCCGCCGCCGTCACCCACGCCGCCGACACCCGCTACACCACCGGCTCCAGCGACGCCTCCGCGGCCGTGGACGCCGGCGGCGGCTACATGGTCGTCGCCGACGACGAGAGCAACGTGCTGCGGCTGTACCGGCGCGACGGCTCCGGCGCCCCCGTGCGCACCTGGGACATCGGCTCCAAGGCCGGCGCCTCCTCCGAGATCGACATCGAGGCCGGCACCCGGGCGGGCGACACCATCTACTGGACCGGCTCCATGGGCAACAACAAGGACGGCGAGGTCAAGGCCGACCGCTCCACGCTCTTCGCCACCACCGTCACCGGCAGCGGCGCCGACACCCAGCTGACCGTCTCCGGTTACTACGAGGGCCTGCGCGCCGACCTGATCGCCTGGGACAAGGCCAACGGCAACCGCTACGGCTTCGCCGCGGGCGCCGCCTCCGGCGAGATACCCAAGGCCGTCGACGGTTTCAACGCCGAGGGCATGGAGTTCGCCCCCGGGTCCACCAGCACCGCCTACATCGGCTTCCGCGCCCCGCTGGTGCCCCCGGCCTCCGGCGGCAAGGCCCTGCTGGTGCCGGTCACCAACCTCGACAAGCTGGTCGGCGGCAGGCCCAACACCTCCGTGCACGCCACCTTCGGCACCCCGGTCACCCTCGACCTCGGCGGCCTCAGCGTCCGCGACATCCGCCGCAACGCCGCCGGGCAGTACCTGATCCTGGCCGGCTCCTGGGCCGCCGACGACAACAGCGACCCGTACGCCCTGTACTCCTGGGACGGCACCGCCGGCAGCGCCCCCGTCAGGCTGCTCGACCTGCCCACCGCCGACCCCGGCGCCTGGGAGGCCATCGTGGACGTCCCGGACCTCACCGCGGCCGGTGCCCGGGCGCAGCTGATGACCGACAACGGCGCCGCCGACCTGTACGGGGACGGCGAGGAGGCCAAGGACCTCGGCCGCCCCGAGTGGCAGAAGTCCCGCAGCACCTGGTTCACCCTCGGCGGCTGAACCTCAGGGCCGCACCGCCCACGACCATGAGCACCCCGGCGCCCGTGAGCATCAGCGCGGGCGCCCGGTGCGGGTCGCCGGTGGCGGCGAGGCCCGGGGCGGCGCGGGGGGCGGTCTCACCGCCCTTGCCCGGGACGGGGGCGCCCCCAGGGTCGTCCGACCCCGGTCCGGTCCCTGGCCCTGTCCCCGGTCCGGCCTCCGGCCCTGTCCCCGACGAGGGCTCCGGCCCTGTCCCCGACGGGGGCTCCGGTGCCGGCGAGCCGCCCGGCAGCGTGTCCGGCCCCTGCCCGGGTCCGGTGCCGGTGCCCCCGTCCCCGCCGTCCGGCAGGCCCTCCTCGCCGGTCCGGCCGGGGCGCGGGGACTGCGGCCCGGTTGTGGCGTCCCGGGACGGCACGACGTCGAAGTCGTAGCCCTCGGACTCCCCGACCCATTCGCCGTCCTCACCGCGGCGCTCCATGATCGTGGCCGACGCCGTGACCCGTCCGGCGGGCGCCGGCGCGGTGAAGCGCAGCCGCAGCGCGATCGACACCTTCCGGCGCGACGGCAGTGTGGTGCCCGGCCCGTTCTCACCGCCCACCACGGCGATGTTCTCGTCGTTGTCCGTGTGCTGGACGGCCACCGGCCGCCAGGAGCCGTCGCGTGCGTTCCCGGCTTTCGCGACGGGGTCCGCCACCCGGTACTCCAGGAGGATCTGGTCGGCCGTCAGCCGCCTTCCCCGGTCGACGAAGACGAGCACCGGGTGGACGTCGCGCAGTCGCTCGCGCGAGGTGTTCTCCAGTTCCACCCGGAACTCCCGGGGTCCGGCCCCCGCCGTGTAGGTGTGGGGGCCGCCCAGCAGCCGGGCGGTCACCGGGAAGGCCTCCGCGGCCGCCTGGGGGGCCGCCGCCACGATCGCGGCCGTCGCGACGGCCAGAGCGCTGCACCACCTCATGGGCAGTGAAGCTCTCACGGTCATCCGCTGATATCACCGCGCGACGCCGTGGCGGCCCGCCCCCCGCACCCGTACGGGCGGCCGGCCCACCGCCGTCTGGCCGAAGAGCGGCGCGAGCGCCAGCAGCGCGGCCCCCTCGGCGACCACGCGCCGCCCGGCCGGGGCGACGGTGACCGGCACCGTGCGTCCGGCCGCGCGCAGGGTCCGAGGGTCCATGGCGGCGGCCACCTCGCGCGCGAACAGCCCGGGGTCCGCCAGCACCGTACGGCCGCCCAGCACCACCCTGTCGAGGTCCAGCAGGGAGACCAGATTGGCGGCGCCGACGCCGAGCAGCCGCGCCGCCTCCGCCGCGTCCCCGCGGCCGACGGCGGCCAGGCACAGCGCCTCCAGGCAGCCCCGGTTGCCGCAGGCGCACACCGGGCCGTCCGGGGCGACCGCCTGGTGACCGAACTCACCGGCGCCGGTGCGGGCGCCGCGGTGCAGGGCGCCGTCGAGCACGAGGCCCGCGCCGAGCCCCGTCCCCAGGTGCAGATAGCCGAACGAGTCCCCGGCGCCCTGGCCCGGCCCGGCGCCGGCGGCCGCGTCCCCGCCGGGCGGGAGCACGGCGAGCGCCGCCGCGTTGGTGTCCTTGTCCAGCACGACCGGCAGCCCGAGCCGTTCGGCCAGCGCGTCGCGCAGCGGGTAGCCGTCCCAGCCCGGCAGGCCCGTGACGCGGTGCAGCACCCCCGCGGCGTGGTCGAGCGGGCCCGGGCAGGCGAGCCCCGCGCCCAGCACCGCCCCGTCGGCGCCGGGCGTGGCCCGAACGGTCTTCCGGACCAGCCCCGCCACCGCCTCCAGCACTTCCCCGGCCGGGCGGCCGAGGTCCAGCGGCAGGGTCCTGGCGTCCGCCACGCCGCCCGCCAGGTCGGCGAGCACCACCGTCAGTTCGTCGCGGTCGAGGTGCACCCCGGCGGCGTACCGGGCGCGGCGCGCCAGCCGCAGCAGGGTGCGCGGCTTGCCGCCGGTGGGGGCGCCGCGTCCCGCCTCGTCGACCAGCCCGTCCGCCCGCAGCCGTGCGGTGATCTTGCTGACGGCCTGCGGGGTGAGCCCGGTGCGCTCGGCCAGTTCGAGACGGCTGATGCCGGTCCCCGCGCCGACCGTCGCCGTCCGCAGCAGGCCCAGGACGAGGGCGGTGTTGTGGCTGCGCAGCGCGGGCAGGTTGGCCCCGGAGATTCCCCTGTTCACGTCCCCCATTGTCGGGCTCCCTTGCACTTTGGCAACAGCGTTGCTTAAGTGGTCGCATGTCTCCCGCACCCCTTCGCGTCGGGCTGGTCGGCTACGGTCTGGCCGGTTCGGTCTTCCATGCCCCGCTGATCGCCACCACCGACGGCCTCGTCCTTGACACCGTTGTCACCAGCAACCCGGAGCGCCAGGCGCAGGCCCGCGCCGAGTACCCGGACACCCGTCTGGCCGACCACCCGGACGAGCTGTGGAAGCGGGCCGGCGAGCTCGACCTGATCGTCGTGGCCTCGCCGAACAGGACCCACGTCCCGCTGGCGACCGCCGCGCTGGAGGCCGGGCTCGCGGTCGTCGTCGACAAGCCGGTCGCCGGCACCGCGGCCGAGGCGCACGCCCTCGCCGACCTCGCCGACGAGCGCGGCCTGCTGCTCTCGGTCTTCCAGAACCGCCGCTGGGACAACGACTTCCTCACCCTGCGCGGGCTGCTGGAGCGCGGCGAACTGGGCGACGTGTGGCGCTTCGAGTCCCGCTTCGAGCGGTGGCGGCCGAGCCTGAAGGGCGGCTGGCGCGAGTCCGGCGACCCCGCCGAGGTCGGCGGCCTGCTCTACGACCTGGGCAGCCACCTCGTCAACCAGGCGCTCACCCTCTTCGGCCCCGCCGTCAGCGTGTACGGCGAGCTGGACGTGCGCCGGCCCGGCGCCCAGGTGGACGACGACGCCTTCGTGGCCGTCACCCATGCCGGGGGAGTGCGCTCCCACCTGTGGATGAGCGCCACCACCGCGCAGCTCGGCCCCCGCTTCCGGGTGCTCGGCAGCGCCGCCGGTTACGTCAAGCACGGCCTGGACCCGCAGGAGGCCGCGCTGCGCGACGGCGCCCGTCCCGCGCCCGGCGCCGTGTGGGGCACCGAACCGGAGGCCGAATGGGGCCTGCTGGGCGCCGGCGACGACGTGCGCCCCGTACCCACCCTGCCGGGCGGGTACCCCGCGTACTACGCCGCCGTCGCCGCCGCGCTGCGCGAGGGCACCGCGCCGCCGGTCACCGCCCGCGAGGCCGCCGACGCGCTCACGGTCATCGAGGCGGCCGCCGTCTCGGCCCGCGAGGGACGGACCGTGACGCTCACGCCGAAGGTCTGACCCCCGCGCCTTTCGAGGTGTACAGCGCCCGGCCCGCGGTCCGCTCCTCCCGGAGCCGCCGGCCGGGCGCTTCTCACCCTCGGGCGCCGGGACCGCGGGAGTGGTCCGACGCGTCAGGGGAGGGGCGGTGGGGTCGCCCCGGACCGTCCGGTTCGGGCAGCCGGGCGCGGAAGCGCACCAGCACCGCGCCGTCCGCGGTGTGGTGCACCCGCACCCCGTCCAGCGGCTCGCCCGTCCCGGAGCCGGTCAGCGCGCGGCAGAGGCGGGTGGGGCCGTCCGGGGCCGGCGGCTGCGGCGGTACGCCGACGAGCCCGCCGGGCGGCCGCTGGTAGCCGGCGTCCGTCACGCACACCGAGCAACGGGCGCCGTCCACGCCCAAGGTGACGCGGAACCGGCGCGCCTGCCCGTACGCGACGACATAGCCGCAGGCGACCGCGACGGCCTCGGCCACCCGCGTCGCCGCGGAACCGTACGCCAGGGTCTCCAGCGCCGCCCCGCTCATCCGGGCGGCCAGGGCGTCGCTGCCGGGGGCGCGTTGCAGCGAGAAGGTCCAGGAGACGTCGAGTGCGGATCTGCGCGGATCGGACAGGGACAGTCGTGAGGAGGCCGCGAGCTTGGCCATGGCCGGACCACGTCCTGAAGGCGTAGGAGGCACTTCCGGCGACCGGGGTCCTGGGCCGCCCTGTCAGGCTAGAACACCTGAACGCGGCCGGGCTAGGCCGTGTCGGGGGCGCGTGTGCGGCGCGCGCGTCAGGCCGCGGGCTCCGGCCAGTCCGGCAGGATCGTGAAGCACCGGGTCAGCCGCGTAGCCCGCAGCGTGCGCAGGGTGAACTCGTCCCGGCACACCAGCCGTACGCGCCCGGAGTGCTCCTCGGCGCGGCGCCGGGCGCGCACCAGCGCCGACAGGCCGCTGCAGTCGATGAACTCCACCGGCCGCAGGTCCACCACGATGTCCGGGCGGTCGGCCCCGGTCAGCGCGTCCAGGGCGGCGGACACCCCCGGCGCGGTGAGCACGTCCACCTCGCCGCCGAGCGTCACGAGGGTGCTGGACCCGTCGGTGCGCCGGTGGATCCGGGGCGTGGTGTCTGTGGCGTCGTCGGACATGGGACGTCTCCGGGAACGGGAGCCTGGCGAGTGCGGCAGGGACGGGAACGGGACGGGACGCCACCGGGGTCCGGGGTGGTGGGTCCAGCCTATGCCCGGCGCGCGGGCACCGGCCCGGCCGAGGACGAATACCGGACGTCCCCGCCCGCGGATCAACTGCCGCGCCCCCGAAGGGCGTCGGTGTCGACCGTGCCGTCCACGACGCCCAGGGCCAGTTTTGCCAGCCGTACCCGGCGGGTGCGCGCGTTCCGCCGCAGCGCCGTGAACGCCTCGTCCACGCCGACGCCCCAGCGTTCCGCCAGCACGCCCTTGGCCTGCTCCAGCACGACCCGGCTGTCCAGCGCGGCCTGCAACTGGGCGGCCAGCGACTCCTGGCGCTGCCGGGTCCGCTCCTGGAGTATCCCGATGGCGGCGGCGTCCGCGAACGCCCGGGCCAGTGCCACGTCGGAGCCCGGAGGATCCCCGGGCGCCCCTCGGAACAGGTTCAGCGCGCCGATCACCTCCGCCCGGCGCCGCAGCGGTACGGCGTACGTGGCGTGGAAGCCGCGGTCGCGGGCGAGCGGGGCGAAGCGCGGCCAGCGGTCGTCGCAGCGTGCCAGGTCGGGGGCCGTGACCACGTCGCGGCCGCGGTAGCAGTCCAGGCAGGGTCCCTCCTCCCGCTGACGCACCAGGAGTTCGCCCGCCCCGCCGCAGCCGGCCGCGGTCCGCAGCTCGCCGCGCCCGTCGTCCAGCAGCAGCCCAGCCGCCGTCACGTCCAGCAGTTCCACGCAGCGGTCGGCGACCCGCTCCAGGAAGACCCCCACGTCGAAGTCAACGTCCAGGGTGTCGGCAAGCTCCACGAAGACCTCGGCGAGCCGCAGCTCGCGCGCCCTGTGCGTCGGGTGCTCTGTCACGTCCGGCTCCAGCCCTCGGCGGCCACGGTTTCGCCGGGGGATTCTGCCATGGGAACAAGGCGCGGCATTCGACCTCAAAGACGCCGACTGACCCGATACGAGGGCCTGTTGAGGGTTCGGTATGTCAGGATTGGCGGCGACCGGTCTCGTCCCGCCATCCAAGGGGGAGTGGATGTTCGGCACCAACACCGGCCAGCTGCGCAGAGCGGCCTGCGCCGTGTCCGCCGCCGGACTGCTCTCCGCGGCGCTCGGCGGCTGCTTCGGCACCGGCAAGCCCGGGGGGAGCCAGGGCAAGGGCGGCGGCGGCAGCCCCGACACCATCAGCACCGCGGGCGCGCCGTTCTGGGTCAACCCCGACACGCCCGCGGCCCGTCAGACGGCGCAGTGGCGCAAGAACGGCCGGGAGGGCGACGCCGAGCTGCTGGAACGCATCGCCGGCCGGCCCGTCGCCGAGTGGATCGGCCAGGACGACGCCGGACAGCGGGCCCGGCGCTACACCGAGGCCGCCGCGCGCGACGGCCGGGTCCCCGTGCTCGTGCTGTACAACATCCCGCACCGCGACTGCGGCCAGTACTCCCAGGGCGGCGCCGCCGACGGCGCCGCGTACCGCGCCTGGGTGGACGAGGTCGCGGCCGGCATCGGCGACCGCGAGGCGCTGGTGGTGCTCGAACCCGACGCCCTCACCCACATCGTCGACGGCTGCACACCGGCGGAGTTCCACGACGAGCGCTACGCCCTGCTGACCCACGCCGTGGACGCCCTGGGCGCGTTGCCGCGCGTGCGCGTCTACCTCGACGCCGGCAACGCCGGCTGGGTCAGTGATCCCGCGCGCCTGGCGGGCCCGTTGCGGGCGGCCGGCATCGCCGGGGCCGACGGCTTCGCCCTCAACACCTCGAACTTCTACACCACCGCCGCGAACACCGCGTACGGCAGGAAGCTGTCGGCGCGGC
Source organism: Streptomyces sp. PA03-3a (assembly GCF_033792735.1). Taxonomy (NCBI): domain Bacteria; kingdom Bacillati; phylum Actinomycetota; class Actinomycetes; order Kitasatosporales; family Streptomycetaceae; genus Streptomyces; species Streptomyces sp. PA03-3a. The sequence continues at coordinate 78,352 of NZ_JARAVM010000010.1, read as the reverse complement.
TCGGCGGCGAGCACTTCGTCATCGACACCAGCCGCAACGGCCGCGGCCCCCTCGACGGCGCCCACGACGAGGCCTGGTGCAACCCGCCCGGCCGGGGACTGGGCACCCCGCCCACCACCGACACCGGTGACGAACTCGTCGACGCCTACCTGTGGATCAAGCGCCCCGGCGACTCCGACGGCACCTGCAAGGGCGGGCCGCAGGCCGGTGACTGGTGGCCCGAGTACGCCCTGGGACTGGCCCGGCGCGCGGCCTCCTGACCGCGCGCCGGGCCCCTCCCGTCAGGTCACCCGCACCCAGCGCGCCTCGGAGGGCGTGCCCTCCTCGTCGGTGACGACCAGCATGTACCAGCCCGGCGGCACGATCGACGGGTCCTCGGGGACCGTCACGCTCACCGACTCCTCGCCGTGCTCCACGTCCAGCGCGATTGACCGCTGCTCCACGTCGGTGGCGTGGGTGACCGCGCTCGGCCGCATCAGCCGCGCCGTCTCGATGTGCTCCGCGTACGCGGTCGCGTAGGTGGCCGTACCGCCGCGCCGGACGGCCACCGGGCCCGCGCCGAGCGAGGGCCGGGAGTCCCGGTAGTGGTACGGCGGGGTGTAGACCTCGATCCGCTGCTCGAAGAAGCCGGGCTTGGTGTCGGCCGCGTCGCCGAAGAGCGGGTTGGAGCCGAAGACCGCGACCCGGCCGTCGGGCAGCAGCAGCGCCTCGGAGTGGTAGTTGCGGCCCACGGACGGGGCGGCGGCCTCGCGGAAGGCGTTGTCCGCCGGGTCGTAGATCTGCGCCCGCAGGATGTCGCTGCCGCCGCGGCCCCGGTAGTCGCGGGAGCCGCCGGTGGTGAACAGGGTGTCGTCCGGCAGGATCACCGTGTTCAGGTAGCGGGTGGGCTCGGGCAGATCGGGACCCCGCGTGTACCGCGGGTCCGCGGCGTCCAGGTCCACCACGGCGGTGCGGGTGGTGGAGGAGCGCGACTCGCCGACCCCGCCGCCGCCCAGCACCATCACCTTCTGGTCCTGCGCGGGCGGCAGCAGCACCGAGCCGGCCGTCTCCAGGTCCTTGGCGTCCTTCAGCCCGTGGACCTCGGTGAAGCGGTTGGTGCGCAGGTCCCACACGCCCGGGACCCGGCCCTCGTCGGCCGGCCCGTACCCCGCGTTGGCGCCCGAGTAGAAGACCTTCCCGCCCTTCATCAGGAAGAGCGCCGGGTAGGTGGGGAAGTAGCGCTCGGTGGTGTACGTCCACCTCCGGGTCCCCGGGTCGTAGATCTCGTTCTTGCCGGGGACGACCTGGCCGATGTCGTCCAGCCCGGAGACCGAGAGCACCCGGCCGTCGGCGAGGGTGACCAGCGTCGGGTACCAGCGGGCCTCGTTCATCGGGTCGACCGGGACGTAGCGCTCGGCGACCGGGTCGAATTCGTAGGCCTGCCTGATCCCCTGGAAGTCCTTCTTGTCGAGGCCGAGCTTGGTGGCCAGCCCGTAGAAGTTCTCCCCGTCCTCGCCCGGCAGCCCCTGGATCGTGTACTGCGCCGCGGTGTTGACGATGCCCTTCTCGCCCTTGACCAGCGACTGCACGAACACCCGAGCCTCGCTCGCCGTCACGGTGACCTTGCCGGTCCGGGCGTCGACGGTCTTCTTGGCGCGGGGCACGTTGACGGGGAACTCCGACCGGAAGGAGCGGCCGTTCTCGTTGTTGACGAAGACCGTGCCCTTCGGGAAGTTCCGCGGCTTGTCCGGGTCCTCGTTCTTGATGAGCATCGCGCCGCCCGCCCGGTCCACGGCCTCCTTGAGCTTCTCGTAGCGGGCGGTGCCGCCGGCCACCAGCAGTGTCCCGTCAGCCAGTTGCGTGTGCCCGGCGCAGAACATGTCCTTGGGGGTGTCGATCTCCCTGAAGGTGTTCTCGGCCGGGTCCCAGAGCACGCTCTTGAACGACTTGGCCTTGAAGTTCCGCTCGTCGTTGCCTGAACCGGCGATCAGCAGCACCTTGCCGGTGCGCAGCAGCGCCGCGTGGATGGCGTTGACGCGGAACTCCTCCGGGACCTCGACCAGGTCCCAGTGGCCGAACTCGGCCTTGTACCCGGGCTGGTTGATCTTGTAGTCGTGGTACTTCGCGGTGGAGTAGCCGTAGATCGCGGGCGCGTTCATGCCCGCGAGCACACCCACGGCCGCACCGCCGACGGCCATCTTCCGCAGTCTGCGGCCGGGTCGGTAGCTCATCGGGCGGCACTCCTGGAACGTACGAGGGACAGGGACCAGACGGCGACCGGTGCCAGCGCCAGGAGGAACGCCAGCGTGGCCCACGTGCGCATCGCCACGTGGGTGTGGCCGTTGAGGAAGCTGGCGGCGAGCGAGCCGCCGAAGACGAGCAGCCAGAACAGGTGGATGCGGAAGGTCGACAGCAGCCGGTCCGGGCTCGCGGAGTCCCCCTTGGGGGTGACCACGAATCTGCTCTTGCGCCGCAGCACCGCGTCCATCAGCGAACGGGCGTAGATCGGCGCGGACAGCGCCGACATCACCATGCCCGCCGCGCCCGAGGAGCCCTCCGGTTCGTGGGGGCTGACGTTGTGCCGCCGGTTCCAGACGTACAGGCCGATCTGCAGTGCCGCGGCGTCGCTGTACAGCATCATCCAGACCTCGGAGTCGATCTGGATGCCGGAGGCGCCGAGACCGAGGAAGAGCGCGCAGCTGAGACCGCCCAGCACCCAGTTGACCGCCGTCATGGGGTAGTAGACGACCATCAGCGAGTAGTTGAGCAGGCGCCCGGGGGAGAGGGTGAACGGCACCTTCCAGAACTGCTTGATGAGCGTCTCGTAGGTGCCGCGGCTCCAGCGCAGCTGCTGGGTGAAGAAGTCGGTCCAGGAGGACGGCCCCTCGCCGACGGCGAGGACGTCCGGGGTGTAGACCGAGCTCCACTTGCGGCCCGTGGAGGGGTTGCGGTGCCGGTGCAGTTCCAGGCCGGTGGCCATGTCCTCGGTGATGGAGTCGTACAGCCCGCCCACGCTCTTGACGGCGCTGATGCGCACCGCGTTGTTGGTCCCGACGAACATGGGGGATCCGTAGCGGTTGCCGGCCCGCTGGATGAGCGCGTGGAAGAGGAACTGCTGGCTCTCGGCGGCCTTGGTGACCGCGCTGTCGTAGTTGCCGTAGACCTGCGGCCCGACGACGAAGGCGACGTCCGGGTCGCGGAAGTAACCGAGCATCCGCTCCAGGAAGTTGGGGAGCGGGACGTGGTCGGTGTCGACGGAGGCGAAGAAGTCGTAGTCGTCGCCGTGGGCGTCGAGCCAGGCGTTGTAGTTGCCGTGCTTGGTGCGGGCGCGGAAGGCGCCGCTGGGCCGGTTCCAGCGTTCGACGCCCTTGCGGGTGAAGTGGCGTACGTTCAGGCGCTCGCACAGGCGCTTGACGTCGGGGTCGTCGCCCTCGTCCAGGAGCCAGATGTGCAGGGTGCCGCGGTGGCGCAGGCGGACCGCGGCCTCCAGGGTCGCCCGCACCATCGCCAGCGGTTCCTTGCCCGGGACGAAGGTGGTCACGAAGGCGACCTTGCTGCCCTTCTCGGGGACCACGGGTACCGGATCGCGCGCGACGAGCGTCGCATGGGCGTTGGACGTCACGTTGATCAGCCGGAAGAGCTCGATCAGGCCGATGGATATCAGCATCACGGCGTCGCAGGCGACCATCCAGCCCGGCGCGTTCTCCCGGCGGGTCCAGTGGGCCGGCTGCATCAGCCAGACGAGCAGCACCGCCGAGAGCACCGGGGCCGCGCCGAGCAGCAGTGCCGCGCGTATCCGGTGGGGCTCCTCCGAGAGCAGGCTGCGGTACTTCACCCGGTACGGGACGCCGGGCTCCGGTTCGGTGAGCGGGCCCGCGAGTCTGCTGTAGTGCTCGTAGTCGTAACGGGGCGCGACCGCGCCGGGGTCCGGCCGGGACGGGCCGGAGCGGGACTGCTGGGGTATGACGGGCACGGGTGTTCCGGCCCGAGGGTCGGTCGTGTACTGCTGGGCGCCGGGTGTCGGCGGCATGTGGATGCTCCCCCCGAAGCATGTCGCGCCGCTGTCGCGGCGGTGTTGGTGCCCCGGGCGCTGCGGCCCCCCGCCCCCGGGGCATGCGTGGGCGTTCTGTGGCCTCCGGGTCGCGTGAGGCTGGCTATGACTCGTCAACGACCGGACGACCGAGAGGTAACGCCTGAATTCACCCCCCTCGCCCCCCTGAGGGCCGCCCCCCGGGCCCACCCGAAAATGCCGCCGAAACGGACCCGTTCGTTCACCGGTAAGGGCGCATAGGTCCGTTTGGCGCATACATGTCCTGCGGTCCAAGCGTCCCTGAATGCCCGTCTTGATCGCAAGGTGTGAAACGAGTTGTTAACCGGTCGTATGAGCGATTTAGTCCCGTTGTGGGTGGTTGGCCGGCGGCAGGGCCGTACGGCCGCGCGGCGCTCGCCCCGGCCGGCGGCTCAGGACTCGTCGGCCGCCTCGTCCTCGGCCGCCGGCGCCCCCATCCGGGCCAGCAGCAGGGCGACGTCGTCGTCGGGTGACTGCAGCCCGGCGCCCAGGACGACGTCGCAGGTGTCCTCCAGCGTGCGGCGGCGGCTCTTGAGCTTGAGGACGCGCATCAGCGTACGCAGTCCCACGTCGATGGACTGCCGCCGGTCCTCGACCAGCCCGTCGGTGAACAGCGCCAGCAAGGTGCCCTCGGAGAGCTTGCGCTCCACCGTGCGGAACCGGATCCCGCCGACGCCCAGCGGCACCGCGCTGGGCAGGTCGATCAGCTCGGCGCGGCCGCCCGGCGGCACCAGCACCGGCGGCAGGTGCCCGGCGGTCGAGAACTGGCAGCGGCCCGTCGCGGGGTCGCAGACGGCGTAGACGCAGGTGGCGATGAAGTCGCCCTCGGCGCTGCCGGTGATGTTGTCGAGGTGCGCAAGCACCTCGTGCGGCGGCAGGTCGAGCCGGGAGAGCGCCCGGGTCGCCGTGCGCAGCTGGCCCATGATCGCCGCCGCGTGCAGGCCCTTGCCCATCACGTCCCCGACGATCAGCCCGACCTTGCCGTCCCGCAGCTGCAGGACGTCGTACCAGTCCCCGCCGACCTCGCGGACGGCGGGGATGTAGCGGGCGGAGATCTCCATCCCGTCCACGCGCGGCGGCTCGTGCGGCAGCAGACTGCGCTGGAGGGTGAGGGCGGCGTTGCGCTCGCCCGCGTACAGCCGCGCGTTGTCGATGGAGATCGCGGCCCGGGCGGCCAGCTCCAGCGCCAGGGTCCGGTCCTCGTCGTCGAAGGGCTTCTGGTTGCGGGTGCGGAACATCCCGACCACCCCCAGCACCTCGCCGCGGGCGATGAGCGGCGCGGCGAGGTAGGAGTGCGCCCCCGCCCGTCTCAGCTGGGCGGCGGCCCGGTCGTCGCGGGCTATGCGGCGCAGCATGCGGCTGCTCACCCGGTGCACGACCACCGGCAGTCCCTCCCGCACGGTCTTGGTGATCAGCCGGTCGTCGGTGTACCGGGCCAGCTCGCCGACCGGGTCGACGGCGCCGATCGCCTCGCCGGAGTCGGCGGCCGCGACGGCCAGCGCCCGGAACTCGGCGGACTGCTGGGCGCGCACCTTCGGCACCGGGCCGCCGCGCAGCACCTCGTCCAGCACGTCGACGGTGGCGATGTCGGCGAGCGTCGGCACCACCACCGAGGCCAGCTCCTGCGCGGTCTGCTGCAGGTCCAGCGTGGTGCCGATCCGGGTCCCGGCCTCGGCGATCACCGCGAGCCGGCCACGGGCCTCGGCGATCTCCTCGGCCGCCTGATGGCGCTCGGTGAAGTCCGCGATCGAGGCGGCCAGGCCCAGCACCCGACCGGTGGCGTCCTGGATCCGGTAGTACGAGATCGACCAGGCGTGGTCGTGCTCCTGGTCGGCGTAGGTCCTGACCACCGTGTCGTGGTCCAGCAGCGGTTCCCCGGTCTCCAGCACCTCCCGCATCCGGGCCTCGATCGCCCGGAACTCCGATCCCCGCGAGATCTCGCGCACCCGGCGCCCCAGCATCGCGGCGGCGGGCAGGCCGTGCAGCTCCTCCATGGCCCGGTTGACCCGGACGATCCGCAGGTCGGTGTCGAAGACGGCGAGCCCGATCGGGGACTGGTCGACGAGGCTGCTGGACAGCGCCATGTCCGTCTCCACGCGGCGCACCGTGGAGAGGTCGGCGCCCAGGCCCAGCGCGTAGACGCCGCCGTCCACGTCGTGCATCCGCATGTTGCGGAACTCGACGTCGCGGGTCGTGCCGTCGGCGTGCACGATCGGGAACACGCCCTGCCAGATGGCACCCGCCCTGACCTGCTTGAACAGCTCGGTGACCAGCTCCAGCTTGTCCGGCGCCACCAGCAGCAGGCCCGCGTTCTGGCCGAGGGCCTCGGCCGCCGAGTAACCGAACAGCCGTTCGGCCTCCGGGCTCCACAGCACGATGTGACCGGTGCGGTCCAGCACCATCGCCGCGACCTGCAGGAGGTCGAGCAGGCCCCCGGGCGAGGCGGCCGCTGGACTCGGCCGGGCCTCCCTGCCCGTGCCGGGCGGCGGCGGATCGTGCGCGCGCATGGCCTCCTCGTGAGCCCCCGTAGAGCTCTCACATCGTCGTTACGGGATATTTTCGCACCGAGTCAACCGGGGCGCCGCCCTTGTCGCACAAATGAGCGAGGGCGCCCTTCCCGAAGGAAGGACGCCCTCTCGCTGTGCGCCGCCAGGGACTCGAACCCCGAACCCGCTGATTAAGAGTCAGCTGCTCTGCCAGTTGAGCTAGCGGCGCTCACCGACAGAGAGGATCCTACCCGACCTGTGGAGGTGCTTCCGACCACGTCGTCCAGGAGCGCGGGGTCGTCGTCCAGCCAGCCGAGGCGGACCATCTTCACCCCGGCCTGGAACCGGCTGTCGGCCCCTATCTGCTGCATCAGCTCGGCCACTATCCGCCGCACCGTCCGGTCCGACAGCCCCAGCTTCCGGCCGATCGCCTCGTCCGTCAGCCCCGAGGCGAGCAGCCGGACGACCTCGCGGTGGCGCGCGGCGGGGGCGGCGCCGACGTCGTCGGTGAACAGGTCCGAGGCCGCGGCCCAGCAGTGCTCGAACATCTGCCGCAGCACGGCCACCATGGCGGGGCTGCGCAGGACCATGGCGGAGCCCGACATGCCGTCGCCGGCGCCCTCGTCGAGTCCGAACGCCGGCACGACGGCGAGAGTGTGGTCGACGATGATCATCTTCATGGGGATCGTCGCGGCGGTACGTATCTCGCCGCCGTCGTTGACGAAAGTCCGCAGATGGGCGCGGACATTCGGCACTGCGGCTGCGGTGGCCAGGTAGATGGAGCGCTGCCGCACGCCGCGGCTCAGTGCCTCACGATTGCGGTCGTCCGCCTTGAAGAGGTGCACCAGCTCGGGTGGCACGCTGGGGTGCATCGAAAGGATCTCGGTCGTCACGGTGCTGGCGGCCTCGTCGAGGATCGCCGCTATCTGGGAGGGCTGGGCGGCAACCTCGATGCGCGCCTCCGCGAGCTGCCGCATGTGCACCGGCTGGAACTCGGACGCCACCTTGCTGAGCGCGGTGTGAGCGGTGGTGATCGTCTGGATGAGTTCCTCGGTCCGCCGGCGGCTGCCCTCGATAAGCTGGGCCATGGCGGTGGCGGGCGAGTGCACGGCCCAGCCGCTCCGCGACGAGGGGAAATGCGCCGCCAGACCCAGCTCGGACAGGCAGAGGAGCGTTTCGTCCAGCTCGTCGTGCGTCCAGCCCGTGCGCGCGCAGACGCTTTCCGGAGACCAATCCGCCTCGGCGAGCGCCAGTGCGTAGAGTTCCTGCGCCCGGGCGCGCATAAGGTCGTCGTCGGTCACTGCCCGCACCCCCAATGCTTCACATCACCCCCGGCTGCGCTCAGGGTACGTGTCAGGACGCGTGTATGGACCCATCGGGGGCCATCCGGTCCCATGTGTCCGCATAGGGCCATGTCCGATTCCGGAACGCGAAAACTACAGACCAGTGGCTCACAGTCCGACAGAATTCAGTCAGCCGTACGGTTCCCCCAAACCGGACCGGCATCTGGATCCGCATCACCCGAGCACGAACCCCCAGGACAGGTCTGCCATGACTTCGATTCGCCGCTACGCCCTCCGTGCAGTACTGGGCGTCGTCGCCGCCCTCTCGTTGGGGTTGGTCGGTGCGACGACTGCGTCCGCGCAGCCGGCGCCCGGCGACATCAACCGGTCGGCGGCTCCCAACGACATCATCTGGTAGTCGACCCCCGGGCAGACCCCAAAGACAACAACACCCCCCAAAGCCACACCCCCTCCCCCCACGCTGATGGGCCCGGCATACCTCCCCCCTCTTGCCGGGCCCTTCAGCATGCCCGCGTGCGGGCGGGTGTCCGCGGGTTCGGCCCGTGCCGGTCAGGAGCGGCGCCAGGGCCGGCGGCGGTGGTCATGAGCACCCCCTCCGACCCCGTATGATTGTCCTGCACGCGCCGCTAGCTCAACTGGCAGAGCAGCTGACTCTTAATCAGCGGGTTCGGGGTTCGAGTCCCTGGCGGCGCACAGCGACAGGGCGCCCCTCCTCCGGGAGGGGCGCCCTTCGTCGTGTTCCGGTGCGTGCGGCGTGCCGTACGGCGTCAGAGGGTCAGCGAGAGCAGCACCGGCGCCGCGCGCTCGTTGAGGGTGTCGGCCGCGCCCTTGAGGCGGTGTGCCTGGGTGACGGGCAGGGAGAGGGCGAGGCAGCCGACCGTCTTGCCGACGGTGATCGGGATGGCGGCGCAGACCGTGCCGATCGCGTACTCCTGGAGGTCCAGGGTGGGCGTGCTGGCCGGCTGGCTCTCCAGCTTGGTCAGCAGCAGCTTCTCGCTGATCGTGGTCTTGGAGGTGAGCCGCACGGTCTTGTGCCGGGACAGGTGGTCGCGGCGCCCGTTGAGGTCGAGTTGGGTGAGCAGGCACTTGCCGACCGCGCTGGCGTGGGCGGCGAAGCGGAAGTCCACCCACTCGTTGACCTTGGGTGCTTCCGGGCCGTCCGCGAAGTCGACGATCTTCACCTCGCCGTCGTCGTAGCGGCTGAAGTAGACGGCGGCGCCGACCTCGTCGCGCAGTGTCATCAGGATCTTCTTGATCTTCTCGCCGAGCGCCAGGTCGCGGCTGGCGCTGCCCAGCAGGACCAGCGACTCGCCGACCGCGTAGCCGCCGCCGGGCAGGGCGTTGAGATAGCGCTCGCGGTTGAGCATGGCGAGGAGTTGGCCGAGATAACCGATGGGTACCCCGATCTCGCGGGCGAGCTGCTCGGCGGTGACGCCGTTCCTGTGCTTGTCCACGGTCTCGAGCACGCGCAGTGCGTGCTGGACCGCGTAGACCGGCGCGACCTGTCGGTGCTCAAGCGCCACGGTGTCCCCCTACAGGTGTGACCGTTTGCGTCCTTGCTGTAGCTGCTGGTCACGGCTGCCGGTCATGACAGCCGGGCCCGGCAGCCGGGCCGTATTCCACGATAGCCTCAATGTGGTTTGCAGTAACGCCCGTTGGAGCTTTATGTGGCGGGCCGCAGGCGTATACGCAGGAACGCGCCACTCTGGCATATGCCAAGGGCACGGACCAATTTTTCGTCAGAGCACCGCACCGAGGAATTCCCGGGTCCTGCCGTGCTCCGGAGAGCCGAAAATCCGCTCCGGCGGGCCGGACTCGACGACCCGTCCGCCGTCGAACATCAGTACGCGGTCCGAGACGTCCCGGGCGAACCTCATCTCGTGGGTGACGCACAGCAGGGTGATGTCCGTGCCGCGGGCGATGTCCCTCAGCACGTCCAGTACGCCGGCCACCAGTTCGGGGTCGAGCGCCGACGTGACCTCGTCCAGCAGCAGGATGTCGGGCCGCATCGCGAGCGCCCGGGCGATGGCCACCCGCTGCTGCTGGCCACCGGAGAGCCGGGTGGGGTGGGCGTCCTGCTTGTCGGCGAGTCCCACCAGTTCCAGCAGCCCGCGGGCGCGCTCGGCGGCCTCGTCGCGGTCCATGCCGAGGACGTGCACCGGGGCCTCGGTGATGTTGTCCAGCACCTTCATGTTCGGGAAGAGGTTGAAGTGCTGGAACACCATGCCGATCCGCCGACGTCTGGCGCGCAGGTGCCGCTCGTCGGCCGGCACGAGCCGGCCGCCGCGGCCCGGCATGTGCGAGAAGGGCTCCCCGTCCACATGGACGACGCCCTCGGTGACCCGCTCCAGGGTCATCAGCAGCCGCAGGATGGTCGTCTTGCCCGAACCGCTCGGGCCGATCAGGGTGACGCGCTCGCCGCGGCCGACCTCCAGGTCGAGGTGGTCGAGCACGGTGTTGTCGCCGTACCGCTTGACCACCTGGTCGAAGCGGACGGCCGGCGCCGCGGCGCCGGACTCGGTGGGGGCGGGGGACTCGTCAGTGAGCAAGGCGCTTCTCCAGCTTCCGCATGAGGATCGAGGTGGGGCAGCTCGCGACCAGGAAGACCAGGGCGGCGAGGGTGAACGCCTCCAGGTAGGCGAAGTGGTCACTGCCGAAGCGGTTCGCCTCGTGCACCATCTCGTTGACGGTGATGACCGACAGGAACGGCGTCTCCTTGAACATCGAGATCACGTAGTTGCCGAGGGCGGGCACGATCTTCCGCACCGCCTGCGGCAGCACCACGGCGAACCACGTGCGCACGGGCGGCAGGGACAGCGCGACGGCCGCCTCCCACTGCCCCTTCGGCACCGCCTCGATGCCCGACCGGTACACCTCCGAGGTGTACGTCGCATAGTGCACGCCCAGCACGGCTGTCCCGATCACGAGCGGGTCCAGCCCCGGGACCAGCACCCACACCGCGAACAGCTGGATCATCACCGGCGTCGAGCGCACGAATTCCACGGCCGCCCGCAGCGGCAGCGTCACCCAGCGGCCGGCCGCGCGCCGCAGCACCGCGATGACCAGGCCCAGCACGATGGCGAGCAGCGAACCGAACACCGTGGCCAGCAGGGTGATCCCGAAGCCGTGCAGGATCAGCGGCAGGCCCTCGCGGGCCGTCTCCCAGCTCCACATCAGGCCCGACCTCCCGCCGGCTGTCCGAGCCGCGCCTTGGCCACGGACTCCAGGCCGTTCATGGCCAGCGTGAGCGCGTACGCGAGGACGAAGTAGATCACCAGCAGCAGCAGGTACGCCGTCGCGGTGTCACCGGTGGTCGAACGGAGCTGGTCCATCTGGAAGGTGACGTCCGAGATGGTGATCAGCGACATCAGCGGGGTGCACTTCAGCAGCTGGATCAGCAGGTTGTTGAAGGGCGGGATCATCTGCGGCCAGGCCTGCGGCAGGACCACCAGGCGCATCCGCTGCCACGGCGTCATGCTGAGCGCCACCGCGGCCTCCCGCTGCCCGCGGGGCACGGCGTCCAGGGCACCGCGGACGACCTCCGAGCCGTACGCCCCGTAGTTGAGCCCGAAGGCGACCACGGCGCAGGCGAGCGGCACGAGCTTGAAGCCGAGGATCGGCAGCGCGAAGAAGAGCCAGAACATCTGGACGTACAGCGAGGTGCCGCGGAAGAACTCCACGACCACCCGGGAGCTCCCGCGCACCAGCAGCCGCCGCGAGCGTGCCATGAAGCCGAGGACGAAGGCGAGCAGCAGCGCGAGCGCCGCGCCCAGGACGGTGGCCTGGACGGTGACCCACAGACCCGCCCCGACACTCGGCAGCGAGTGAGTGAACTCCGTGAGGCCGGACAGGGGTTCACCGGCGTGGAAGGCGTACGGATACGAGGACAAGGCGCCGCCTCAGGCCTGGCACAGCTGGGCGGTGCGCAGCGTCGCCGGCGGGACCTCGGCCTTGGTGAAGCCGTACTTGCCGATGAGGGAGGTGTAGCGGCCCGGGTCGGCGGTGATCTTCCCCAGCTCCTTGTTGAAGGCGTCGCGCAGGCCCTTCGCGCCGGGCCGGAACACCGCGCCGCCCGGGCTGTACTGCTTGCGGCCGCCGACCACCGGCAGGAAGGGGTCGAGCACCTCCACCGCGGCGCCCTCGTTGGTGCGGGCCAGCCACCGCAGCGAGATCCCGGTCAGCGCGAAGGCGTCGATCCGGCCGGCGAGCAGCGCGTCCACCCCGTCCTGCTGCTTGGCCAGGGACTTCACCGAGGTCAGCGGCACCCCGGCGGCGTCCGCGTAGCCCGCCTCGACCGCCGCGCTCAGCACGCCGACGGTGGCCTTCTCGCGGGCGCAGGACACCAGGTCGCTCAGGCCCTTGGGGTTGCCCTCGCGGACCATCAGGGCGGTCGGCGAGACGAACTCGGGCTCCGAGAAGATCACCTTCCGGCAGCGGTCGGGGGTGATCGCCATCCCGGCGCTGACCACGTCGAAGCGGTCGGCCGTCAGGCCCGGTATGAGTGCGCCGAAGTCGGTGAGCGTGGGCCGCAGTTCCGGCACGCCGAGGGCCGTGAAGATCTCCCGGTGGAGGGTGGGCGCCTCGCCGGCCAGGTCGTTGCCGTCCCGGTACCCGTAGGGTGCCTCGCCCGCGAAGCCGACCCGGACGTACCCCTGCTTCCTCAGCCTGGCCAGCAGATCCCCGTCGCCGGTGGGCGCACCGGTGCCGGCCTGCGTACGGCTGCACGCCGAAAGCAGCCCCGGGACCGCCGCGAGACCGCCGACGGCCGCGGTGCGGGAGAGGAAACCCCTGCGGGACAGTGAACTGCGCTCCGACATGAACCAGACCTCCGGTAGTTCGCTTCCGCGCGGCGCGGTGACCGCACGAGGGCCGCGCCTACCCCGGCGTACGGGGGGCATTCATGCGAATCTGGTGGGGTACCCGATGTCCGGAACGTCCGCGAGAGGCAGGGAGCTGCCATGAGCGACAGCACCGAAGGGAACGGCAAGCGCGAGCAGCTGGTCGTGGAGCGGGTGCCGAAGGCACTGCTCGTCGGCGGCCGCTGGCGGCCGGCGAGCGACGGGCGCGAGTACGAGGTGGAGGACCCGTCGACCGCGCGGCCGCTGTGCGCCGTGCCGGACGCCGGGGCCGAGGACGCCAGGGCCGCGATGGACGCCGCGGCCGCGGCGCAGGACGGATGGGCGGCCACGGCGCCGCGTGAGCGCGGCGAGATCCTGCGCCGGGCCTTCGAGCTCATCGTGGAGCGGCAGCAGGAACTCGCCCTGCTGATGACGCTGGAGATGGGCAAGCCGGTCGCCGAGTCCCGCAGCGAGGTCCTGTACGCCGCCGAGTTCTTCCGCTGGTTCTCCGAGGAGGCGGTGCGGATCGAGGGCGGCTGGCGCACCGCGCCCGACGGCAACGGCCGGATCTGGGTGATGCGCCGCCCCGTGGGCCCTGCGCTGCTGATCACGCCGTGGAACTTCCCCATGGCGATGGGCACCCGCAAGATCGGCCCCGCCGTCGCCGCGGGCTGCACCATGATCGTCAAGCCGGCCCACCAGACGCCGCTGTCGATGCTCGCCCTCGCCGAGATCCTCGGGCAGGCAGGGCTGCCGGACGGCGTCCTCAACGTCCTCACCACCTCACGCCCCGCGGAGATCAGCGACCCTTTGACCGACGACCCGCGGCTGCGCAAGCTCTCCTTCACCGGCTCCACGGGAGTCGGCCGCAAGCTCATCGAACTCAGCGCGCGGCAGGTGCTGCGGACCTCCATGGAGCTGGGCGGCAACGCCCCGCTCATCGTGTGCCGGGACGCCGACCTGGAGAAGGCCGTGGAGGGCGCGGCCATCGCCAAGATGCGCAACATCGGCGAGGCCTGCACCGCCGCCAACCGGATCTACGTCCACCGCGAGCTGGCGGAGGCCTTCACCGGGCGGCTCGCCGAGAAGCTGGGCTCCATGGTCGTCGGCCGCGGCACCGAGCCCGGCACCCAGGTCGGCCCGCTCATCGACGGCGCGGGCCTGGACAAGGTGGACCGCCTGGTGCGGGACGCCGTCTCGGCCGGGGCCCGCGCGGTCACCGGCGGCGCCCCGCTCTCGGACCGCCCCGGGTACTTCTACCCGCCGACCGTACTGGCCGACGTGCCGACGGACGCGGCGATGCTCCGCGAGGAGATCTTCGGCCCGGTCGCGCCGGTCGTCACCTTCGAGGACGACGACGAGGCCCTCCGGCTGGCCAACGACACCGAGTTCGGCCTGGTCGGCTACGTCTTCACGGAGAGCCTGCGGCGCGGGATCCGCTACGCCGAGGAGCTGGAGACGGGCATGCTCGGCCTCAACAAGGGCGTGGTCTCCACGCCGGCGGCGCCCTTCGGCGGGGTCAAGCAGTCCGGGACCGGGCGCGAGGGCGGATCCGTGGGGATCGACGAGTACCTGGAGATCAAGTACGTGGCGGTGGACGTCTGACGGGCGACCGGCGCCCGCCGCCCCCCACGGCACCCGCCGGTCCGGATGGCGGAGGATCGTCCTCGTGGCGGGCTACCAGGACGGCTGATCCCCGCGCCGCCCGGTCGCACCGGCGGCCGGTGCCCCGCACCGGCCGCCGCACGCGGCCGGTCAGGCGCCGCCGGGCAGGCCGTACGCGTCGGCGATCAGCTCGTAGGAACGCAGCCGCGCGGAAGGCGTGTGGGCGTTGGCCGTGATCATCAGCTCCTGGGCGCCCGTACGGCGCACCAGCGCGTCCAGGCCCTCGCGGACCGCGTCCGGCGTGCCGTGCACCACGTTGCCGAGCCACGCGTCGACGAAGTCCCGCTCGGCCGGGCCGAACTCGTACGCCTCCGCCTCCTCCGGGGAGGGCACCAGGCCCGGGCGTCCCGTGCGCAGCCGCAGCATGGCCAGGGCGCCGCTGAACACCTGCCGGCGGGCGTCCTTCTCCTCCTCCGCCGCCAGTGCGGCGACGCCGATCAGCGCGTACGGCTCGTCCAGCACCTCGGAGGGCCGGAAGGACCTGCGGTACATCTCCAGCGCCGGTTCGGTGTTCGCCGCGGAGAAGTGGTGGGCGAAGGCGAAGGGCAGGCCCAGGACCGCGGCCAGCCGGGCGCTGAAGGTGCTGGAGCCGAGCAGCCAGATCGGCGGGCGCGCGGACGACTGCACGCCGCCCGGCACGGTGCCCTGCACGGGACCGGGGATGGCGTGGATGCGGGCGTAGGGGTGGCCGTCGGGGAAGTCGTCGTCCAGGAAGCGGATCAGCTCGGACAACTGCTGCGGGAACTCGTCGGCGCCCTCGTTCAGCCGGTCGGTGCGGCGCAGCGCGGCGGCGGTGGCGCCGTCGGTGCCGGGGGCACGACCGAGGCCGAGGTCGATCCGGCCCGGTGCAAGGGCCTCCAGGGTCCCGAACTGCTCGGCGATGACCAGCGGCGCGTGGTTGGGCAGCATGACCCCGCCGGAGCCGAGGCGTATGCGCTCGGTGTGGGCGGCGAGGTGGGCGAGGATCACGGCGGGGGAGGAGGACGCGACCCCGGGCATCGAGTGGTGCTCGGCGACCCAGTAGCGGTGATAGCCGCGGGCCTCGGCGAGCCGGGCCAGTGCGACCCCGGCGACGAGGGCGTCCCTCGCGGTCAGGCCGCTGCCGACGCCCGCAAGGTCGAGGACGGAGAGCGGGACGGCTGCGCTGCCGAGGGTGGTGCCTCGTACCGGGTCGTTCGTGTCCACGTGCCTGTGTCGCCTCCTGCGGCCGGTTCCTTGCCTACGGCAACGAGAAACCGGGCAGCGGCTCCGGCTATTCCCCGGGTTCTTCAGCCGGGGACCGGTCCCCGGCCCGGCCCGTCGCCGCGCAGCGCGGCGATGTCCTCGGGCGGCACGGGACGCGAGTAGAGCCACCCCTGCCCGGTGTCGCAGCCGATCCGGCGCAGCCGCTCCGCCTGCTCGGCGTTCTCCACGCATTCGGCGGTCACGGTCAGCCCGAGTCGGTGGGCGAGCTGCACCAGCGCCTCGACGATCGTCTCGTCGGCCGGGTTGGGGTGCAGGCCGTCGCGGAAGCCGTGTACGAAGCTGCCGTCGAGCTTGAGCGCGGAGACCGGCAGCCGGCTGAGGTAGGCCAGGTTCGAGTAGCCGGTGCCGAAGTCGTCGATGGCGATGCGCACGCCCATCTCCTGCAGGGCGTGCAGCGCCTGCAGCGGCCGGCCGGCCGAGCCCATCACCGCCGACTCGGTGAGTTCCAGTTGCAGCAGCCCGGCCGGCAACCCGGTGTCGTCGAGGATCTCCGCGACGTCGGCGACCAGGTCGGAGTCCCAGACCTGGCGCACGGCGACGTTGACGCTGACGAAGATCGGGTCGTCCGGCCAGTCCTTCTGCCACTGCCGGGCCTGGCGGCACGACTCGGCGAGCACCCAGCGGCCGAGCTGGACGATGGAGCCGTTCTCCTCCGCCAGCGGGATGAACCGGTTCGGCCCGAGCAGCCCGAAGTGCGGGTGCTGCCAGCGCACCAGCGCCTCGACCCCGCGCAGGCTGCCGCTGCCCAGCTCGACCAGCGGCTGGTACTCCAGCGCGAACTCCCCGCGCTCCACGGCCTGTCGCAGGGTGCTGGACAGCGCCTGCTTGGTCATCCGGTGGGCGTTGCGCTCGGGGTCGAAGAGCGTCCAGCGGGCCTTGCCGTCGGCCTTGGCCCAGTACAGCGTGGTGTCGGCGGCCTGCATGATGCCCGTGGCGGTGGCCCCCGCGGCCTCGCGCTCGACGACGCCGATGCTCGCCGAGACCGCCAGGCGCTGTCCGGCGAGGTCGAACGGCAGTTGCAGCGCCGTCAGTACGGAATCGGCGAGGCCGGTGGCCTGCCCGGTGCCGGTGGAGTCCTCGACGAGGACGGCGAACTCGTCCCCGCCCAGCCGGGCGACAAGGGTCCCGCTCCGCGCGAGGCGGGCCGCGCAGTCCGACAGCCGGCCGGCGACGGCTTCGAGCAGCCGGTCGCCGACCCGGTGGCCGAGGGTGTCGTTGATGGCCTTGAAGCCGTCGAGGTCGAGATAGCACAGGCCGATCCGGCCGGTGCGGCTGTCGGCGCCCTGCAGCGCGGTGGCGAGGCGCTCGAAGAACAACTGCCGGTTCGGGAGCCGGGTGACCGGGTCGTGCATCCGCAAGTGGCGCAGCTGCTCCCGCAGTTCGCGGGTCTCGCCCAGGTCCTCCACGGACATCAGCGCTCCGCCGGGTACGGGCACCACGACGACCTCGGCCCAGACCGTGCGCCCGTCCGGTCCGCACACGGGTCTGGTACGGCGCAACTCCCCGCGCCGCCCGGTCAGCACGTCCTCGTACTCGGCGTACTCCGGGCTCTCCCCGAGCGGGGTCGCCTCGCCGCCGGCGCCGGTGAGGCCGACCAGCTCGGCCGCGGTGCGGGTGGCGAGCAGCACCGGGTCCGCGCCGAGCAGCTCGCCGAACGCCGGATTGGCCTCGCGCACCCGGCCGTCGGAGTCGACCAGCGCCATCGGCAGCCGCGCCACGTTGAAGGCGGCGCGGTAGTCGCGCACCTCCGGGGCCGACCGTTCCCGGGCTGACCGTTCCGGGGCCGAAGCGTGACGCTGAGTGACCGTCGTGGCCGTCGCCTCGGGTTCGAGGTCCGGGCCTCCCGAGGGTCCGCCCACCGCTGGCTCCCGCATATCTGTCGTCTCGCACACATGGTCGTGGAGGAATCGAATGACCGCCAAGAGGCGGCGTTCATGCTGGAAATGTGCCGATCATAGACGTTGGGGAATTGGCGCGGCCACCGCCGTCGTGGTGATTCTCGGCACGTGGCAGACGATCTTGATCATTTGTGATTGGCCACTGAATTCCATTGATCGGTTTTCGTCACTCATTACGCACTGTAGTGATCGGACCGTAACCCGGGCGGCGCAGCACAACGGGGCAAAACATAGCAAACCGTAGCAGCGTGATGTGGGTGTCCCGACCCCGTACGGGAGGTCCACGTGCCGCTGTCAGGGCTACCCATACGTGCGCATCGGCGATTCCGCCGGAGCGTCCGCGGGCATGCCCACGGTGGGCTCCGGGCGGTCGTCGCCGCCGTCAGCGTCTTCGCGGCCGTCGTGGCGTGGACGCTGGTCACCGGCCCCGCGGCGGGGGGCTCGGACTCCTCGCTGTGCGCCCTGTCGCGGACCCGGGCCCACCACTCCGAGGGCGTCAGCGCCTGGAACGCCGCCTACCCGAGGGCCCGTGGCGACGTTGACGCGCTGATGGTGTTCCTGGCGTTCCCCGACGCCGCCCCCACCATCAGCCCGGGCGAACTGGCGGCCGATCACTTCCCGGCCACCGCCGACTTCTTCGCGCGGGCCTCGTACGGCACCTTCCGGCTGCGGCCGCGCCTGCTGCCGCACTGGCTGCGCATGCCCGCGCCGTCCACCGCGTACGGCATCGGCCGTGACTGGAGCCCCGCCCTGCGCGCCCGCTACCTGCGCGACGCCGTGGTGGCGGCCGACGGGCAGGTGGACTTCTCCCGGTACGGGGTCGTCTACCTGGTCGCCGACCCCGACGCGCCGGGCGTCGACCCGGACGCCACCAAGGTGGTCAACCTGGGCCGGCCGGTCCAGGTCGACGGCGCGGACCTGCACCGCTTCGTCACCGTCTTCGAGGGCCACCCGCCGGACATCAACGTGCTGGCCCACGAGACCGGGCACGCCTTCGACCTGCCCGACCTCTACTACCGGCCGCCCGCGGGCAGCAACGCCGACTGGGACACCCATGTCGGCGACTGGGACCTCATGGGCAGTCAGTTCGGGCTGTCCCCCGACTTCTTCGCCTGGCACAAGTGGAAACTGGGCTGGCTCCGGCAGTCGCAGGTCCGCTGCGTCACCGAGGGGGGCACGCACACCTTCCGCCTGAGCCCCGTGGAGCAGCCCGGCGGCACCAAACTGCTGGTGCTGCCCGCGGGCCTGGAGGGCGCCGTCGCCATCGAGGCCCGCGCCGCCCTCGGCAACGACCGCCTCACCTGCAGCCAGGGCGTGCTGATGTACCGCGTCCGGGCCGACGTGTCGTCAGGCGACGGCCCCGTGGACGTCGTCGACGCCCACCCCGCCAGCGACGGCTGCCGGGAGTCCTCGGTGTACCCGCCGCTGGCCGACGCGCCGCTGCGGACGGGGGAGACGTACGCCCTCGGCCGGTCGGCGCGCGTCCACGTCGCCGACCGCCACTCCGACGGGTCCTGGACCGTCCAGGTCACCCAGGGCTGAGGCGATGCGCGGTCCCCGGGCACTCGCGGTCGTGGCGACGCTCCTGCTCGCGGCCGGCAGCACCGCCGTCACCGAGGGCGTGCCCGCCGCGGCCCCGCCGGCCGACCGCCCCTGCGCGCTGCGCGCCGCGCCGGGCGTCACGATGTCCGAGGGGTTCGGCGGCGCGGACGGCCGCCAGTTCGCCCGCGCCACCGGCGAGGTGCGGGCCCTCACCCTGCTCGTCGACTTCCCCGACAAGCACGCCCCGTACAGCGCCGCCGAGCGCTACAGCGAGTTCTTCCCCGCCGTGCGGCACTGGTTCTACCGCGCCTCGTACGGGAAGCTGCGCTACGTCTCCACGCCGGTGCTGCGCTACATCCGCATGCCCAAGCCCTTCCACTCGTACGGGATAGGGCGCGGCTACGGCTGGCGCACGCACACGGCCATGATGCGGGACCTGCTGCGCGTCGCCGACCGGCAGATCGACTTCTCCGGGTACGACCTGGTCAACGTCCTGGTGACGCCCAACGCCGGGCCGCCCGCCGAACAGGCCGTCCTCTCGGTGACCTGGACCGGTGCCTCGGCCGTCACCACCGACGACGGCACGGGCCTAGACCGGGTCTCGCTGGTCTACGGCCACGACCAGTCGGGCGCGCGGGTGCTCAGCCACGAGAACGGCCACGCCTTCGGGCTGCCCGACCTGTACTCCGTCGAGGACTTCGGGCACACCGACACCCTGGCCGGCCAGTGGGACAGCATGTCCCTGGACTGGGGGCTGCAGGGCGACCTCCTCGCCTGGCACAAGTGGCGGCTGGGCTGGCTCGACGACTGGCAGGTCGTCTGCGTCCGCGACCCGGGCGCCCGCTCGGTGCACCTCACGCCGGTCGAGGTGCCCGGCGGCCGCAAGGCGGCCGTCATCCCCCTCGGCCGGACCCGGGCGTACGTGGTCGAGGCGCGCGCCGCCCGCGGCAACGACAGCGAGGCCTGCCGCGAGGGGGTGCTGGTCTACCAGGTGCGCACCGACGTCGACTCGGGGCGCGGGCCCGTCACCGTCGAGGACGCCCACCCGCGCACGACCGCCTGCGAGTACAGCAGCGCCACCTTCAACGCCCTCAACGACGCCCCTTTCTCCTCCGGGGGACGCTTCACCGACCGCGCCCGCGGCCTCACCGTCGAGGTCCTCGGCCGCGACCCGGACGACGAGGGCTGGACCGTGCGGATCACCACCTCGCGCCCGCTGTGGGACGGCCCCTAGGGCCGGTGTTCGGGCTGCGCGGCCGGCGGCCGAAGAGGTGGCCGGGCATGACGAAAGGCGCCCTCCCGATGGGAGAGCGCCCAGGTCAACGGCCTTGCCGTGAGTGCGCCGCCAGGGACTCGAACCCCGAACCCGCTGATTAAGAGTCAGCTGCTCTGCCAGTTGAGCTAGCGGCGCTCGCTGACGTCGTAGACATTAGCATCCGCTTGCGGGCGGGTGAAAATCGATAATCAACCGGCCTCCGCGCGGGCCGCGCGGACGCAGGCCCACAGCAGGACGTCGGCCCCGGGGAGCCAGGGACGGCGGGTGTCGGGGGCCACCAGCCAGCGCGAGCGGCCGTGGCCGGTCTCGCTGTACGGCGGGGGCAGCGCCACCGAGTCCCCGGCGCCGTGGCACAGCACCGGTGGCACCGCCGGCCCCCACTCCTCCCAGGTCAGCAGCGAGGGGAGGCGTCCGGCGGTGCCCGGCTCGGCGAGCAGCAGCAGCCGGCCGCGCAGTGTGGCGGCCGGTCCGGAGCCCGGACCCGCGGACCACAGGTGCTCCAGGACCCGGCGTCCGAACAGGGCCGGGAGGTTCACCGCGTCGAAGGCCGTCCCGCACGGCAGCACGCTGGGCGCCGAGGGCCGCGCGGACCACAGGGCGCGCACGCTGCGCGGGAAGGCGCTGGCGGAGGCGAGCCAGTCGGCCCCGTCGGGGGTGGGGTACTGCGCGTACGGATATGGGTGGGAGGCGGACTCCGGCACGCCCCCCGGCCATGTGTGCCACTGCCAATCACTCATGACCCATACAACTACCGTGAGTGAACGTTTCGCTACACGACATCGCCCGAAGGCCGGACACGCCCGCCATGTGTCGGGTACCTTGCCCCGAACGCATATGCCAGGTGCGCCGTCAGGACAGCGCCGCGTCCCCGCCCCGCATCAGGCCCTCGCCGAACTCGATCATCCGCTTGGCGTAGTCCTCCGACCAGCCCGCCTGCTCACCGATGGCGGCGGGGGTCAGCCGGTCGAAACGCTTGGGGTCGGCCAGCTGGGCGGCGGCCATGGCCTGGAACTCCGTCGCCCGGTCCGCGGCCGCGCGGAAGGCGAGGGTGAGCTCCGACGCGCGGCCCAGGAGCTCACGGGGGTCCTCGATGGACTCCAGGTCGAAGAAGTGCTCCTCGTCCTCGGCCAGGGCGGCGGGCTCGAACAGCAGCTGGGCGGGTTTCAGGCGAGGGGCGGGCTGCTTTCCCGCCGCGCTGTGAGCCGACTGCGGCTCGGACATGAACGTACCTCCAGGATCGTCGGCGCCTTCCATTGTCCCGCCCCGCGCAAGAGTGCCCCGGGCGGACGGCGGGCGCGCTACGGCCGCCAGGTCACGCGGTGCTCGGACAGGTGGGCCAGCACGGCGTGGTTGGCCTCCCAGCCGTCCGGGAACTTCACCGTCACGCCCAGCTGCACCGGCTCCGTCGAGGGGTGCTCGTCCAGCAGCTCCGAGACCCCCGCCCGGCACACCACGATGCAGGCGTGCCGGTGACGGGAGGCCAGCACGCACAGGCGTCCGGTCTCCAGATGGAACGCGGTGGCGTCGGGGCGCCCCGACAGTGGGTGCAGCACCACGGTGACGTCGAACTCCCGGCCCTGCAGCCGGTTGGCGGTGTCGACGGTGACTCCTGTCACACCCAGGTCGGCCAGCGCCGCGCGCACCGCCGCCGCCTGGTCGCGGTGGGCCGTGCCCACCGCGATCCGGTCCGGGCCCACCGGGGCGGTGCCCCGTTCGGAGACGGCGACGCCTCCGCGGTCCAGCAGCCGCCGGACGACCAGCGCGATCGCGCGCACCGCCTCGGGGTCGGTCCGCGGGGTGCGCCGGGCGGGCAGCTCCAGCAGCCCCCAGCCCGAGGCGGCGGCCTCGTCGACCACCCGGTCCGGGCCCGAGCCGTCACCCGGCACGCCGAAGGACAGCCGCCGGTCCCCGTGGCCGGTGCCGCTGCGGAACGGGGTGTAGGGGTAGAAGGCGTCCGAGACCAGGGGTGCGGCGGAGGCGGGCAGCCGCCAGGACACCGGCAACCGGTGCTGCGGCAGCCCCGGGTTGTGGGCCAGCAGGGTGACCACCGCACTCGCCGACGGGTCGTAGCTCAGCCCCGCCCACTGCTCGGCGCCGACCACGCTGAACGGGTCCAGCTGGCCGGGGTCGCCGACGAACAGCGCCCGCTCGAACAACCCGGCCACCTGCAGCAGCGCGTCCGAGCGCATCTGGTACGCCTCGTCGACGATGGCGTGCCGCCAGGGCTCCACGTCCTTGACGAAGGCCCACTTCGCGGCGGTCGCGATCACCACCTTGGCCCCGGCGAGGTCGGCCGCCTTGGCCGACTTCAGCACCGCCTCGTGACGGTCGAGCACCGGGTCCGGCAGCGAGTCGCTGCCGTGCAGCCGGCCGATCGGCAGCCCGGGGTCGGCGGTCGCCAGCCGGTCCACCAGGTCGTCCACCTGAGCGTTGGTCTGGGCGACCACCATCAGGGACTCGCCGGCCGCGACCAGCTCCTGCGCGGCGCGCACCACCAGCGTCGACTTGCCCGCGCCGGGCGGGGAGTCCACGACGACGCCGCGGTGCGTCCCGTGCAGGGTGTCGTGCAGGATCCGCTCGGTCGCGGTGCCGGCCGCGCGGGCGGCGTCGCTCACCGGGCTCACAGATAGTCCTCCGTGGTCGCGGGGTCGGGGCTCTCGGCGGCGGGGACGACGGTCGCCGCCGCGGCGGCGCCCGGGGGCCCGCCGTGGGTCCAGGGGGTGTCCTCCGGCTCCGGCAGCCCGGCGCCGCCGCGCGGCGCGTGCTCGAACAAGGTCCAGCACACCTCGTCCCCTTCCTCCGGCACCGTGCCGGGATCGGGGACCTTGCCGCGGCCCATGCCGTTGACCACCCGCAGGAGCAGCGCCCCGGATCCGGCCCATTCCACGAACCGGGCCTGCTGGGTACGGCCGTCCGGCAGCGCGCGGTAGAGCTTCGCGTCCTCGTCCAGATGCGGCCGGTCCTGTGTGAGGACCGTCACCAGCGGACGCGGCTTGGGCACCTTGCCCTCGCTCATCGCCATCTCCACCCGGTCCACCCGGCCCGCGAAGGCCTCCCCGGCCAGCCGCCGCCCGGCCATCACCAGCGGGTCGTCCAGTGCCTCCTGGGCCTCCAGCCGCACCTGCGCGGTCTCCCGTCCGGCGAGCTTCTGCGCCGCCGACACCGCGTCGTCACGGCGGGGCTGCGGCGGCTCCCCGGCGCGCACCCGGTCGCGGTGGGAGGTGTACGACCAGCGGTCCCGCTTCCAGCGGTCCGCGACATGGGAGCCCTCGGGCAGCTCGCGCAGCAGGTCCATCGAGCGCCACACCGCGTCCCAGGTCGGGCGCATCTGGCCGGCCAGTAGGCGGGCGATCTCCTCCCCGGCCCCGGTGATCCCGGCGTCGTGGCGGGCGGTGGCCGGGGCGAGCACCGTGTTGTCGAAGACGGGGTCGGTCGCGGGGCCGGCCGGCGGGAACACCAGCATGCCGTCCGGGCCCCGGTGGGACTCCGCCCGGCGGGCGGCCTCGATGCCCGTCATGCCCTCCGGAGGCTCGATCCAGGCCAGCAGGGCGCCCAGGTGCTGGTCCTCGAGGTTGCTCTGGCCGGTCGCCCAGTGCCGGGAGAGCAGTTCGGTCGCGGACAGCAGCAGCGCGGAGCCGGGGGTGCGCGCGCGTTCCCCGTAGTGGGTGAGCCAGCGGCCGAGCAGGGGCACCCGGGCGGGCACCGGATGCGGCTCGTCGGGGTCGTCCTCGGCGGTGCGGCGGAAGCGGGTCGAGCGCCCGAGCAGACGCACGTACTCCATGGCGGGGGTGTTCGCGACCACGATCTGGGGCGCGTCCGCGCAGACCTCCGACTCTTCCCGGTTGCGGGTCGCCGGCTCGGTCTCCGTGTCGTCCGCGTAGGACTCCAGATAGGGCAGCACCACCTGCGCCAGCTCGGCCAGGAAGGCGAAGCGCAGATCGCGGTCGCGTGGCTGCGGCACCGCCAGCAGCCGGGGCTCGTCCCGGTCCGTGCCGACCAGGGCGCCCAGCGGGGCGCCCACCTCGCCCGCGGTGGTCAGCGGGACGAGGACCAGCGGCCGGTCCGAGAGATGGCGGTGGCGTACCGTCGCGAGCGGGGTCGCCCGGCCGGTCGCCATGGCCTCCGCCCGGGCCAGCACGGAGATCAGCGACATCCCAGCGCCTCCGCCCGCAGGGCGTGCGCCCGGCGCAGCGCGGCGACCGCGGGGTCGTCGGGATCGCCCTCGGTGCCCAGCGCGGCCGCCAGCACCTGCTCCACCTCGGTCAGCGCGCCCAGTTCACCGCGCACGCCGCGGCCGAGGACCTCCACCGCGCCGCAGGCCCGGGCCTGTTCGCGGCAGTGGAAGGACAGCTCGCAACTGGCCAGGCACTCGGGCGCGTACGCCGCGGGAAGCTGGTCGACCGCGTCGGAGAGCTCCGCGGCGGGGCGGGTCGCCGTCCGTCCGTCGTCGGCGAGCCGCAGGTCGAAGGTCGTGCCCTCGGGCAGGGAAGCGGCGATCTCCTCGATCCGCGTCAGCCGGGTCAGCTGCCGCCGGGTGACCGACAGCTGCTTGCGGACGTCGACGAACTCCGCGGCGGGCAGGTTGGAGAAGTCCTTGGGGCACACCAGCAGCACCCGGTGCTCCGGGGTGCCGAACCCCAGCCGCTCCAGCGCCAGGACGTACACCGCGGCCTGCCGGGCGGCGGCGCCGACCTTCACCGCGTCCGCGGAACCGTCGAGGATCGGGAAGGACTTGACCTCCACCACCGTCCACGAGCCGTCCGGCCGCACGGCGATGGCGTCCGGTTCGAGGTAGACGGGGGAGTCCGCGACCTCGAGCACCAGCAGGGGGTGGTCGAGCAGCGTCCACCGGCCCGCCGCCGTCGCCTCCTTGAGCGCGAGGCGGGTACGGGCCACCCGGCCCTCGGGGCCCGGTGCGGACAGGTCGGGCAGCGCGGCCTCCGTGCTCTCGGGCGCGCCCAGCAGGCGCAGCAGTTCGGCGCACCCCTCGGCCTTCACCCGTGCCTCGAAGGCATGGCCCCGTACGAAAGCGAACTGGGACTGCCCGAAGGGCGCGGGGTTGCCCAGCACGCGGGCCACCGCCGCCTTGTCCACCCCCGCGGCGTCCATCAGCGCCCGGCGCCGGCACCCGGGGTTCGCGGCGAGCGCCGCCAGGGCGCGCGCGTCCATGGGGCGCGGCACGGTCGTCGGGCCACGCAGCGCGGCCAGCCGCTCTCGCAGATCGTGCGTAGTGCTCACCCGCGCAAGTCTCGCACCACCCACCGACAACGTGGGCCACAATGCGGACGCCGCCGGTCCGCGGCCCAGGACCCGGTGTCAGCGCCGCGGTTCGACCGCAGGTGCCGGCAGGATCCCCACGTCCGCCGGGGCGACGTCGCGGGAGGTCGCGACGACCGTGGAGGAGGCGTGCCGCGGTGTCGCGAACCGGGTGCGCGCGGCGCCCCGTGTGAGGTCCACCACACGCAGCGCGGGGCGCGCCAGAAGGAGTCCGACGCCCATCACGGCGACGCCGGCCAGGGCGTCCAGCAGGT
Source organism: Streptomyces sp. PA03-3a (assembly GCF_033792735.1). NCBI lineage: Bacteria > Bacillati > Actinomycetota > Actinomycetes > Kitasatosporales > Streptomycetaceae > Streptomyces > Streptomyces sp. PA03-3a. The sequence goes on along the minus strand of NZ_JARAVM010000010.1, from coordinate 52,519 downwards.
AGTGGTTGGCGGTGCCCATGACCACCAGGGTCGTGCCGAGGGGGTAGAGGACGCCCAGGGCGCGCACGAAGGGCGTGCGCCCGTGGCGCCAGAGCATGATGCCGCACCACAGGGACCAGCCGACGTGCAGGCTCGGCATGGCGGCGTACTGGTTGGTCATCGCGCCCAGCCCGCGCGGCGCGCTCGCCTCCGCGCCCCACCAGCCGTACGAGCCGTACTGCGCCATGGTGTCGACGAAGCCGTGTCCGGCGGCCAGCAGCCGCGGCGGGGCGGTGGGCATGAGCGTGAAGCCGATCAGCCCGATCAGGGTGGACACCAGCAGCCAGGTGCGGGCGAGGCGGTAGACGGTGGGCCGCCGGCGCCACAGCCAGACCAGCACCAGCGGGGTGACCAGGTAGTGGAGTGAGGCGTACCAGAAGTCGGCGGGAACGCCGAGCGCCCGGTAGCGGCTGAAGAGGGAGTTGAGCCAGCGTTCCGGGTCGACGCTCAGCGCGCTTTCCAGGTGGAGTATGGCGATGCCGTGGTCGACTGCCCGGCCCACGTCGCCGCGTACGAGGAGGCGGCCCGCGGTGTAGAGGCCGTAGACCACAGCGATCAGCGGCAGCTCGGTCCACCAGCGGAGCCCGCCCCGGTAGGCGGACGCCCGCGGGGCGGTCATGCTCATGGTCATCCGGCCGTTCTCCCCCCATCTCTCCCTTTGAGAGTCACATCGGTTTACCGTACGACGTACGCTAAGCAACCCGGGCACCGCCCCCGACTATTCCCTTCACCCCCGATTCGTCCTGGATTCAAACAACCGTGCTCGGGAAGACGTGCGAAAAGACGCCCCGCCACCTCCCCGGGTTGCCCCGGAACGCGGGAGAATCAAGGAAACCGCTCAACCTCCCGACCGCTCACCCACGATTCCCCCCGACCGGACACACATCCCTCATGACTGTCACTCCGCCGGCCCGCTCCCCACGGCGCCGCGTCCCCCGCAACACCCTGAACCCGGACCGCATCCTCGACGCCGCCGTAGCGCTCCTCGACCGCCACGGGCCCGAGGCCTTCACCATGCGCGCGCTCGCCCAGGAGCTCGGCGTCGGCACCATGGCCGTCTACTCCCACTTCAAGGGCAAGGACGAGATCATCGACGCGGTCAACGAGCGACTGCTCGGCGAGATCGAGCTGCCCTCGGGCACCGGCCAGCCGCGCGGGCAGCTTATTGAACTCTGTGTCGGCATGTATCGGCTTTTCAGCGAGCATCCGTCCGCGCTCCAGCTGCTCACGAGCCGCCCGCTGCGCGGAGACGAGCCCATCGCCGTCATCGACCGCATGCTCTGCATGCTGATCACCGCGGGACTGGACCCGTCCGCCGCCGCGCGCGCCCAAGTGGCGCTGATGCAGTACACGGTCGGCGCCGCCCTGTGGGTGGTGCGCCGCAAGCGCGCGGAGTGCGAGGAGGCCGAGGCCGGGCTGCGCGAGAAGATCCGCAGCCGGCTCGCCGACCTGTCGCCGGACAGCTACCCCTCGCTCGTGGGCCTGGCCCCCGAACTCGTCGCGGCCCAGCAGTCGGGCCAGGCGCAGTACGAGGCCGGGCTGTCCGCGCTGCTGGACGGCCTGATCCGCACATAGCCCGCGCACACGGGAACGCCCCGGCCGGGGCGGGGTGCTGAACTGCCGGCCGGGGCGCCCGTGTGGGGGGCGGAAATGGTCGCGTGCGGCCTCAGCCGCCGTGGGCCGCGAAGGCCTTGGAGCGGGCGCCCGCCTCCCCGGTCACCTCCCGGAGGAAGGCGACCCCCAGGGTGGGGCGGCGGCGGTGCGAGTTCCTCATGAGCCGCACGCTAGCGATGCCGATTCGGACAAATGCCCAGAGCTGTGCGGGCGTTCGGATTCTTATGGCGCGCTTAAGGGAGCCATCGGGGCCGGTTAATGGTTCGGACCTCTGCGTCGCCCGATGCGCATCCGGCGGTGTCGGCGCATGTCAAGCCCCGAATTCCCGGGAGGTGACGCGGCGCGGCGGGCCGGGGTCAATGGAGGTACGGGTTCACGCGGAACGGACGACCCGGGGGAACCGCCCCGGACCCGACCGACCGGCCCCTTCCTCTCACCGCAACCGCACACCGAAGGAGACTTCCCATGACGCGCACACCTCGCACACCGCGTCCCCGCCGCCTGCTGGTCCTCGCCGCGTCCGCCGCCCTGGCCGCGGGAGGCGCGCTGATCCCCACCACCGCCTTCGCGGCTCCGGCATCGCCTCCGGCGTCGGCGCCGGTGCGTGCCGGCGCCGTGAACGGATACGTCACCGAGGACTACTGCTACGCCGGGGAGGACGCCTATTACGTCTATTACGACTACTGCGACGTCTACCGGGGTTGACCCGCCGGTCGCGGGATCCGGCCGGGTCCCGAGCGGCGGTGGCCCACCGGAGTGGCCCACCGGAGCCCGCCGCGGTTCAGGCCTCCGTGGTCGCGGCGGGGCGCCTCAGCCGCCTGCGGCGCACCACCCGGTGGTTGCGCTTGCCGCCCGTCGCGAGCGGACGCAGCGCGATCCACACCCGGATCTCCGCGCCTCCCAGCACCGAGGCGCCCAGGCGTACGTCGCCCCCGGTCGATTCCGCGAGGCGCCGTACGATGTCGAGCCCGAGGCCCGTCGAACCGTCCCCGCCCGCGCCCTGGCCGCGCCGCATCGCGGCCGCCGGGTCGGAGATGCCCGGGCCGGCGTCGGAGACCAGCACGATCACCGCCTCCTGGCTGCTGTGCACGTCCACCGCGAAGGCCGTGCCCTCCGGGGTGTGCCGGAAGACGTTGCCGAGCATCGCGTCCAGCGACGCCACCAGGTCGCTCCGGAACACCGGTACCCGCACGGGGTGTTCGACGCCGGCGGTGCTCACCTCGCGCCCCTGGTCCTCGGCGAGCGCCGACCAGAAGGCCATCCGCTCCCGGATCACCTCGGCCGCGTCGCAGCCCACCGCGACCGGCTGGCTCTGCGCCTGCTGGGCCCGCGCGGTGCGGATGATCTGGTCCACCTCGCGCTCCAACTGGGCCACCGCGTGCCGGGTCTGCTCCCCGGCCGGACCGTCGCCGAGCGAGGCGGCGTTGAGCCGCAGCACCGTCAGCGGGGTGCGCAGCCGGTGCGACAGGTCGGCGGCCAGCTCCCGCTCGTTGGCGAGCAGTTGCACCACCTGGTCCGCCATCGCGTTGAACGCCATGGCGGCGGAGCGCAGTTCGGCCGGGCCGTCCTCCGGGACGCGTACGGTCAGGTCCCCGCGGCCCAGGCCGTGCGCGGCCTCCGCGAGCCGCTTGGCGGGGCGCACCATGCGGGTGCCCAGCCGGTCCGCCACGGCCACCGCACCGACGATCAGGGCAACGCCGACCAGCGCCAGCACCGCCCATGCGGCGGTGACCCCGCGGCTGACCTCGCCGTCCGGCACGAACACCTCGACCACCGCCACCGACCCCGAGCTGACCGCGGTCGGCTGCAGCAGGGCGTAGCCCCCGGCCACCGGGACGGTGGAGGCCCGGCCCAGCTCCGAGGCGCGTTCCAGGTCGGCGTCCGGCGCGTGCGGGTCGCCGATCCGCACCCCGGCCGTGCCCTCGGTCGCCGGCACCCGCACCGCGATCCGCCCGTCGGCGCCCGCCTGGGTGGAGGCCACCGCCCGCTCCAGCTGGATGCGGTCGGTGGTGATCGCCAGCGCCGGGCCTATCGCCGCGGCCTGCCGTTCGGCGTTGCCGATCGCCCGGTCACGGGCCATCTCCTTGACGGTGAGCGCCAGCGGCACCGCGAAGGCGACGACGACCATGGCCGTCACCGCGACGCAGACCTTGACCAGCGCCCACCTCACCGCGGTGGCTCCAGCTTCACTCCCACCCCGCGCAGCGTGTGCAGGTAGCGCGGCCGGGCCGCCGTCTCGCCCAACTTGCGGCGCAGCCACGACAGATGGACGTCGATGGTCTGGTCGTCGCCGTACGACTGCTGCCACACCTCGGACAGCAGCTCGCGCCGCGCCACCACCACGCCCGGCCGGGCCGCCAGGAAGGACAGCAGGTCGAACTCACGGCGGGTCAGGTCCAGCGGGGCTCCGTCCAGGACGGCCTGGCGGCGCAGGACGTCGATCTGCAGCCCGCCCACCCGCAGCACCCGGTCCGCCTCGTGGGTGCGGGAGCGGCGCAGCACCGCCGTCATGCGGGCCGACAGGTGCTCGACCGAGAACGGCTTGATGAGGTAGTCGTCGGCGCCCGCGTTGAGCAGCCGCACGATCTCCGACTCGTCGTCCCGCGCCGTCGCGATGATGACCGGCACGTCCGTGATGCCGCGCAGCATCTTCAGCGCCTCGGCCCCGTCCAGGTCCGGCAGGCCGAGGTCCAGGATCACCACGTCGAAACCGACCTGCGCGACCTCCCGCAACGCCTCCAGGGCGGTGCCCACGCTCCGTACGGTGTGCGCGGCCTCGGTGAGGTGCCGGATGAGGGCGGAGCGCACGAACTGGTCGTCCTCGACCACGAGCACACTTGCCATGGCCCGCAACCTAGCCCATCAGGGGGATGCCGGTGGGCGCGAGCACGTCAGGACGGGAAGCGCAACCCCCGGCTCCGTTCCGGGGGTGCGTCCGGCACCATGGGCGGATGCGAAAAGGACTGGCGCACGCCGGAGCGTGGACGCTCGCCACGAGCGCCGCCGTCGCGCTGTCGTGGTTCGGCGTCCACCACGTGCTGGCGGGCACGGCCTACGACCCGCCCCGGGCCCTGCCGATCTCCGAGCCGGTCGCCGAGAAGGTCCCCGCCCCCACGCGGTCCCCGGACGGCGCCGCCTCGGACCGGGCCGCCGGACCCCGGGCCGCGGGCGGCCCGGACGGGGGCGCCCGGGCCACGCCCCGCACCAGCCCCTCCACCGCCCCGGCCCGCCCGCGCGGTTCGGCCACCCCCGCCAGGACCTCCTCCGCCGACACCGGCAACGTGCACGGTTACACGGTCGAGGGCGGACGGGTCGTGCTCGACCTCGGCGAGACCTCCGCGACCCTGGTCTCGGCGACGCCCGACTCCGGCTGGGAGATGAAGGTCTGGAAGCAACCGGAGTGGATCCGGGTCGACTTCGTCTCGGCCACGACGACCTCCTCGCTCTTCTGCACCTGGAACGGGCACCCGCCCACGGTCGACACCTACAAGGCGCAGAACACGGGCGGTTAGCGGAACACCGACTCCGGGGGGACGGGGGAGGCCGCCGCCGTGGCGTCCGTGACCGCAGCCGCGCCGCCCGCGAAGGCCTCCAGCTCCCTGCCGTGCTCCACCCGCCCCGGGTGCGGGTCGGAGGCCACGCGCCGGGTGAACTCCGCGACGGGCAGCTCGCCGTCCGCGGCCACCAGGATCACGTTGCCGAAGCGGCGTCCCCGCAGCACGGCGGGATCCGCCGCCAGGCACGCGTGCGGGAAGCACGCCCGCACCGTCGCGATCTGCGCCCGCAGGAACTCCAGCCGTCCGCCGTCCGCCACATTGGCGGCGTAGAGCCCGCCGGGTGCCAGCGCGTGCCGCACCTGCGCGAGGAACTCCGTGCTGGTCAGGTGGGCGGGAGTGCGGGCCCCGCCGAAGACGTCCGTGATCACCAGGTCCGCCCAGGCCTCCGGGACCTTGCCCAGGCCCTCGCGGGCGTCGCCGCCGCGCACCTTGATGCGCCAGGTGCGGTCCCAGGGCAGCTCCCGCCGCACCAGCTCGACCAGCGCGGTGTCCAGCTCCACCACCTGCTGCGTCGAGCGCGGCCGGGTCGCCGCGGTGTAGCGGGCCAGGGTCAGCGCGCCGCCGCCGAGGTGCAGCACGCGCAACGGGCGGCCGGGCGGGGCGGCGAGGTCGACGACGTGGCCGAGCCTGCGCTGGTAGGAGAAGTCCAGGTGCTCCGGGTCGTCGAGGTCGACGTGCGACTGCGGTGCCCCGTCGATCAGCAGCGACCAGCCCCGTGGCCGGTCCCGGTCCGGCACGAGCTCGGCGAGGCCTCCGCCGACCTGCTCGCGTATGCCTTCGGGTGCCTTCGTCGTCCTCGTCCTGCGCGGTGCCATGCCACCCAGTATGGGCGGCGGGCGCAGGGCCGGCTCAGAGCCGGTCGGCCAGCTCGATCATCCGGGCCGCCTCGCCGAGGGCGTCACGCAGCACCGCCGGGTCCGTCACGGCGGTGTCGTTGCGCGGCGGCACGAGCCAGCCGGTGCCCGCCCCCGGCGGCTCCCGCAGCTCGCCGGGGACGGTGAAGCCGCCGCCCGCGGTCTGCGTGCAGGCGCTGCCCGGCAGGTCCCAGCCGTCGGCCGTGCCGGGCGGCACCAGGAAGCCGAGGCTGTCACCCGAGCTGTCGTGCAGCACGGGCCCGAGGCCGGTCCGCATGCGCAGGATGTCCACGGCCTCCAGTCCCTGCCGGGAGGGGACGGTGACCAGGTCCCATGGCTCGTCCAACAAGGCGAATCCTCCTTGGGGTCGGACGGTGGGTTGCACGGTGGATTGCACCGTGTCCAACGCGCGCGGACGTCAACAGCTACGCCTCCCTGACGCCGTCAGGGGTGGCGTTTCATGGCGAATGGAGGGTGAGATATCCCTTTTGTAGCCAAACCCCCGGTACGCGGACCCTCTCAGCGAGTACGGTCGTCGCGCCGCCACCCGGCACCGCACCGACCGTCCAACGGGAGCCCGGCGATGGACTCGTCACCTTCCACCCCCAACACAGCCTTCCGGCGCCTGCGCGGAGACCGGTCCCCCGGTGAGTTCGCCGCCGCCGTACGCCGCGCGGGGCGGGACATCGGCGAGCAGGTCAGCTGCGACGCGCGCTACATCGGCCGCGTCGAGTCGGGTGAGATCCGCTGCCCCAACTACGCCTACGAGCGGGTCTTCCGGCACATGTTCCCCGGGCGCGACCTCGCCGACATGGGCTTCGAACCGCGTGAACTGGTCCGCGGCCGGCGGGTCCCGGCGGCCGCGGCCCCCCGGCCGGTCCCGCGGCCGGCCCCGCGGCCGAGCCCGTACGAGACCGAGACCGACGAGGAGAGCGACGTGCTGCGTCGCGCGTTCATGACCGGCGGCCCGGCCGCCATCGCCACCACCCTCGTGCTGGGGCCCGCCGCCGTGGCGCAGACGGTGCACAAGGTCGGCAGACCCCAGGCCCGGGCCGTCCGCGCGGCCGTCCGCGAGATCCGCCTGCACGACGACCGGCACGGCGCCGGCGCGCTCTACCGCCAGGCCGGCCACTCCCTCGGCGCCGCGTACCGCCTCCTCGACGAGGGCACCTACAGCCAGGCCGTCGCCGAGGACCTGATGGGCGGCGCCGGTGAACTGGCCATCTCCGTCGGCTGGCTGGCCCACGACTCCGGGCGCCTGGCCGACGCGCGCTCCTTCTACGGCGAGGCACTCGCCACCGCCCGCATGGCCGGCGACCGCGCCCTGGAGGCGCACGCCTTCTGCAACGCCTCCTTCCTCGCCCGCGACGCCGGCCGCTCCCGCGAGGCGGTCCGCGCCGCCCAGGCCGCCCAGCAGGCCGCCCGCCACCTCGGCTCACCCCGCCTGCTCTCGCTGCTCGCCCTCCGCGAGGCGGGCGGCTGGGCCGGCCTCGGCGACCGCCCCGGCTGTGAACGCGCCCTCGCCCGCGCCCACACTCTCTTCGGCCGCGGTCCCAGCGCCGCGGACCCGGAGTGGATGACCTTCTACGGCGAGGCCGAACTCTCCGGCCTGGAGGCCCAGTCCTGGTCCGCCCTCGGCGACCACCACCGTGCCGCCGAGCACGCGCGGCGCGCGGTCGGCCTGCAGGCCCCGCACTTCACGCGCAACGCCGCGCTGTACACCGCGGAACTCGCCAACAACCTCGCCTCGGCCCGCCGGGTCGACGAGGCCACCGACGCGGGCATCCGCGTCCTCGACCTCCTGGGCGGCGTCCAGTCCCCGCGCGTGCGGGGCATGCTCGCCTCCGCCGCGCAGACCCTCCAGCCGTACTCCCGGCGCCCGGACGTCGCGGAGTTCCTGCGCCGGCAGGCGGAGTCGCGCAGCGCCTGACCCGGCGAGCCCGCGCGGGCGGCATGTGTGCGGACTCGCGCCGACCGGCCCATTACCGGAACAGGCCGCCGGCCCGTCTAGGACTTGTCCGGCCGATCATGTGCGGAGCCAGATGACGAGTGTCGCTGCGGTGGCGGTGCCGAGGTAGACGTAGCCGCGCTTGTCGTAGCGGGTGGCCACGGCCCGGTGCTGCTTGAGTCGGTTGATGGCCCGTTCGATGGTGTTGCGTTTCTTGTACCGCTCGTCGTCGAAGCCGGGCGGCCGTCCGCCGCGTGAGCCTTTGCGCAGGCGGGCGGCCTGAGTGTCAGCCTTCTCCGGGATGGTGTGCCGGATGCCCCGGCGTCGCAGGTACTTGCGGATGATTCCGTTGCTGTATGCCTTGTCCGCGGCGAGGCTGTCGGGCTTCTTGCGGGGCCTGCCCGGGCCGAGCTGAGGAATGCGGATTTTGTCCAGCACCTGCTTGAACTGGGTGCAGTCCGCCCGCTGGCCTGGTGTGACGATCAGGGACAGCGGGCGGCATCGGCCGTCGGCGCTCAGGTGGAGTTTGCTGGTGAACCCGCCCCGCGAGCGGCCCAGGCCCTCACTTCCTGCACCACCTCCACCAGGCGGGCGTGCAGGCTCTGCCACGCTGTTTCGCCCTGGTGTTCTGGCTGTTCGTCCCCCTTTTGCGCGGGGGCCGGCGGTGGGTCGTTGCGGGCGCCGGCCGCGTGCTGATGAGCGCGGACGATGGTGGAGTCCACCGAGATGTCCCAGTCGATCTCACCGGCTGCGTCCGCCGCGGCCTGGACCTGCTGCAGCAAACGTTCCCACGTCCCGTCCGCCGACCACAGCCGGTGCCGTTCATACACGGTCTTCCACGGCCCGAAGCGTTCCGGCAGGTCACGCCACTGCACCCCGGTCCGCACTCGGTGCAGAATCCCGTCGATCACCTGCCGGTGATCGCGCCACCGGCCACAACGCCGGTTACTGACCGGCAGGAACGGCCGCAGTCGTTCCCATTCAGCATCGCTCAGGTCACCCCGCCCCATGTCCACATCAACGACGCGGACGGCGAGTAGTCACATGATCGTCCGGACAAGTCCTAGCCGTCGGCGAGTTTGTAGTCGTAGTAATCCGCGGGCCCGGTGAGGACGGCCTGGAAGTACAGCGGTTCGCCGTCCGTGTCGAGAGGGACTTCGTGCCCGGCAACCCGCGTGAACCCCAGGGACAGCCCGGGTACGAAAGCGTAGAGCCGCTCGTCCAGCACCGTGAGTCCCATGCCCTCGAGCCGTTCGAGCAACTGCCGTGCCGGGGTGCGGAAGACGTCGAGACCCCGGAAGGTGACGTTCACCTCCTCGGGGCCCGGCCGCGGGATCCACACCTCCGCGGAGGTGAGGGCCTTGCCGTCCCTCAGAGTGAAGGTGATCTCGAACTGCGGATGGACGGCCAGCACCTTCATGGGGCGGAAGACGCTCGGAGCGTCCTCGTCCTGCACCTGGATTCTTCCGAGTCCGGCGGCCGCTTCCTTGACATCCGCCGCCGGCATGCCCAGCGGAAATCCGGTAATGCCGTTCGGCGGGTCCAGTTCGATGTCCATGCGCGTCATTGTAGGAGGCAGGTCCGGACGGTCCATCCGTTGTCTTTCAGGTACTTCTGGAACTTCCTGTTGTTCGGCAGGGAGTCGACCATCTCCTTGATGGCCGCGTCGTACTTCGTCCCGTGGAGGCGACGGATCTCGTCGATGTCCATCTTCATCGCCTCGTCGAACTTGCCCTGCCGGATGAGGCTCTTCTGCGCGGCGCGCCAGGCGTCGGCCTCGGCGCTGGAACCCGTGCTGATGAAGTTGCGGTGGTCCTCGTACTCCATCCGGATCGCCGGGCCCGTCGATTCCTTGAGGTCGGTGGTCAGCCCGAGGTCCAGGTAGGTCGCCTTGGCCGGGATGTGGTTGACCTCGTACCGCGTGTCGTCGCTGCCGTCCGTCCAGTTGGCCGGGGTCAGTTTCCCGTACCAGCCGCCCCAGCCCGAGGGCTGCTTCGCGAGGCCGAACGGGTCGATCCAGTACAGCGGGTTGGGTACGTACGCGTGCGGGTTCGGGCCGGCGTTGAGGCCCAGCGGGTCGCTGCTCAGATAGCGGCCCGTGGCGGGGTCGTAGTAGCGGAAGTGGTTGTACTCGAGTCCGGACTCCTCGTCGTGGTACTGCCCGGGCCTCCCGAGAGGGCAGGACTCGGGGTCGTCCGCGGTGTGCCGTAGCCGGCGGCCCCACAGGTCGGTGCCCGAGGACCACACGACCGCGCCCCCGGGGTCCACCATCTCGCTCGGTGTGTCGACCAGGTCGGTGACGATGGCGAAGAAGCGTTCGTCGACGGGGCCCTGCGCCCCGTCATCGGGGCGCCACGCGCGCTCCGTCTGGGACAGGGGCTTCCATGTGCCCGGCTCCCAGTCCCAGGTGAGCGTGCGGCGGCTGCCGTCGGCGAGCGAGCTGTGCTGCTCGACGATCCGCGCGCCCTCCCAGACGAACAGGCTCTCCTCCACGACGACGGCCTGCCCGCCGTCCCGTTCCTCGACCCGCTGCTTGGCGACACGACGGCCGAGCGGATCGTAACGGTAGGTCCAGGAGCCGCGATCCGGGGTGGCGACGCCGATCAGGCGGTCCTCCTCGTCCCACCTGTACCTCCACTCCCGACGCCGGCCGGAGAGCGTACGCGCCAGGGTCCGGACGACGCGGCCCCGGTCGTCGTACTCGTAGTGCGTGCGCCCCGCGCTGCGCAGCAGGGAACCCGTGTAGGCCCGTTCGCCGGCGGTCGCGCCGTCGGGCACCCGGGAGTCCTCGGCGTAGGTGATGTTGCCGAGCGGGTCGTAGGCGTAGCGCTCGGTCCACGACCGGCCGCTGACACGGGTGACCCGCCCGGCCGGGGACAACTCGTACTCGCGCCTGCCGCGCAGCTTGTCCTCCACGACGGCTGGCATCCCGTCGGCGCGGTATCCGTAGGTGCGTTCCTGCAGGTTGGCGTAGGCGTCGCCGGGGTCGGCCGTCGCGTCGTACGACCATATGGACTGGGCGCTCAGCCGGTTGCACACGTCCCAGGCCTGGGTCAGCGCGGCGCCCGCACCGAGGAAGCGCGCGGTCTCGCGTCCGCTCGCGTCATAGGTGAAGGTCAGGGCGCCGAGGGGGCCGGCGAGGCCGGTGTGCTGGTTGTTGGCGTCGTACGTCCACGTCGAGGTGATGCCGGACGGAGTGGTACGGCTCGTGCACCGCCCGAGGGCGTCGTACGTGTACCTCGTGGTCCGGCCGTCGACGGTGTCGCTGACGACGCGCCCCACGGCGTCATGGGCGTACTCCACCAGGCTGTCCCGGCCGTCGACGCGTGTCAGCAGACCGCGCGCGTCGTAGCCGAGCCTGGTCGTCGATCCGTCGTGGTTCCGGCGCTCGGTCAGCTGACCGAGCGCGTCGTAGGAGAAACCGGTGGTGCGGCCGGCCGAGTCGGTGATCTCCAGCAACTGGTCGGCGCCGTCGTGCACGTAGGACAGGCGCCTTCCGTTGAGGTCGGTCTCGCTGACGATGTGGCCCGCCGCGTCGTAGCCGTAGTGCCAGGCGGCACCGTTGGTGGAGACGGAGAGCAGCCGCAACTCCGTGTCGTAGGCGAACCGTTGTTCCTCCCCGTCGGGCGTGACCAGCCCGGCCAGGCGCCCGAAGGGGCCGATCCTGAAGCGCGTGACCGCCCCCGCCTGGTCCTCGTGGCCCACGACGTTGCCCTCGGCGTCGTAGGTCCAGCGCTCCCGTGAACCGTCGGGGTGGACGCGTTCGGTGATCTCGCCTTCGAGCCGGCGGACGAACCGGGTCGTCGCGCCGAGCGGGTCGGTGAAGGCGAGTCTGCGCCCGAAGGCGTCGTACATCACCCTGGCCGTCTGCCCGAGTCCGTCCGTCACGGCGGTGATCAGGCCCGCGGCGTCGGTCTCCATGTGCCGTGTCTGACCCAGGGGATCGGTCACGGACCTCAGGCGGCCCTGTGCGTCGTACTCCCGGACGGTGCGGGAGCCCGCCGCGTCGGTCGTCGTGAGCAGGTTGCCGTTCCCGTCGTAGGTGAACGCGGCGACGAGCGTGGCGCCCCGGCGCACGGCGGCGATCTGACGGAGTTCGGTGTACTGCATCTCGACCGTGCTGCCGTCCGGCTCGGTGATCCGCACGGGGTCGCCGTGGCCGTCGAGGTCGAAGGTGGTGGTCCGGTTTATCTCGTCGGTGCGAGCGGTGACCCGGCCGAGGGCGTCGTACCCGGTGATCCTCGCGTTTCCGAGCGGATCCACGGTCCGCAAGACCCGTTCCCGCTCGTCGTAGTGGTACTCGGTCGCATGGCCGAGGCTGTCGGTGACCGTGGTGATCCGGCGCGCGGTGTCGTAGGTGAAGACGGCGGAGAGGTTCCCGCCGTCGCCCACGCCTCGTACGACGCGTCCGTCGTCGTCGTAGAGGTACTCGTAGCTCTCGCCGTTGCGGTCGATCCACCGGGTGATCCGCCCGGCGTCGTCGTACTCGTAGACATAGGGCAGGCCCGACGAGTCGGTGATGCCGGCCAGCCGGCCGTCGGGGTAGTACCGGTAGCCGACGACGGCGGTCCCCGGACCGAGTCCCGGGCCGTCGAGCAGGCGCAGCCCTTCGACACGCGGTCCCGCCGCCGTGGCCACCGTGTCGACGGCGACCCTGTAGCCGCAGGTGTGGCGCACCTCGGTGGGCACGCCGTCCTCGTCGCGGACGAAGACCACGCGATGGCCGTTCCGGTCCGAGAGGGCGGAGACCGGCCGGGTGCCGCCGATCAGCCCCGGCGTGACCGGTGAACCGTCGAAATGCCGCGTCCAGCCCCGGTCCGGGTCCTCGATCCGCACGGTGTCGGTCTCGTGGTCCCACGTCAGCGGCCAGCGTGCCCCGGACTCGGGGTACACGGCCTGCCCGGATTCCGCCGGGAACGGGTAGTGCAGTATCTGCGCGTCGTCCCCCGCGTAGTGGACGCCCGTCACGTCGATCTCGACGCGCTGGTCGAGTGTGGACGACCAGCCCGGACCGTACAGCTGCCCTCCGACGTAGCCGGACGCGTACGCGCGGCGCAGGACCAGCGGCAGCAGCCCGCGCATCACCAGGTCCGTGGTGGAGGTGATCATCTGGCCCGAGACGACGTCCACCGGGTCGCCGGCGGTCCGGCAACTGCCGTTGCCGCCCGTGGACTGGCCTCCCCTGCCGGCCCCGGCCAGGGACGGATCCCCCTTGCCCGGCCTTCCCCGGCCGCCGGGGCCGCCTCTGGTGGAGTCGAGGGTGGTGCCGGCGTCGGGGCCCTTGGGGTCGTTCCTGCCGCCCTTGGCGATGCGGTCCAGGTCGCCGGCGATCCTGTCGTCGTTGTCGCGGTGGTTGCGGTGCATCTGCTGGAGGCCCTTGCGCATGTCGCCGCGCACATGGGCCACGGCCTTCTCCGCGGCCTCACCGATGCCGTCCACGATCTTTGTGGCGATCGGCATGATGTGCTCCGCGAGCTCGCCGCGGCCGCCGGTCCGCCCCTTGGCGGTGCGGGCGCGGCCCATGTGTCCCTTCGACCTGCTCTGCAGGGAGCCGGTGATGCCGTCGAGCCGGGTGTCGATCCGGTCAAAGCTGTCGCCGTCGCTCTGGAAGTGACTGCCGCCCCCGGCTCCGCCCCCGCCGCCGCCCCCGCCCCCGCCCCCGCCGCCTCCGCCTCCGCCGCCTCCGGCGCTGGCGAGGGTGAAGCCGTCGGCCTGCTTCCTGGCGCCGTCGACGCCTTCGCCGAAGCCCTCCTTGCCGGCGTCGGCCGTCCGGCCCAGGTCGACGCCCTTCTGCAGGCCGAGGGCGTTCGAGCCGACCTGGATGACCAGGTCGGCCGCCATCGACTCCAAGGCGGCGTAGATCGGGGCGGTGGCGATTGACATCAGCTGGTCGACGACCTGGTTGATGACCTCGCGGAAGATCTTCTTCACGATCATCCGGGTCGCCTGGGTGGCGGCGGCCCCGGCGAAGCTGGACAGCCCGAGCGTGACGGGGGCGGAGGCGATCGTCGCGGCTATCTCCACGGCCAGGATGCCCAGTTGCACGATCGCGGCGCCCTTGGCGACCTCGATGGCTATCGCCACTCCGTCCAGCGCGACGGCACCCATCCGCGCGGCCTCTGCGAGATTGGCCAGATGCGTGCCCCTGACCTTGCCCCAGTGGGCTTCGAAGGCGTCCATGGCGGCGCCCGCGTTCGCGCCGAGCAGCTCCTGCACGGCGGTGTGGGCGTCCATGGCGCCGCCGTCGATGTCGTCGGCGAAGTCCCTTAGAGACGTCGCCATTTCGCGGTAGTCGTCCTCGTCGACATTCGGCCAGGCGACGCCGATCAGGTCGAGTACGTACGCCAGCTCGTCGGGCAGCACGACGCCCACAACGGACACCCCCGTGTCTCTACTGGTCTTCGGCAGCAGAAGTATTGACGGTTCGTGAGCATATCCAGCTCCACGATCCCGCCGATTTCAACCGGCCTTGATCGAGCCTCGGCGGTCGGTGATCAGGACGCTCCACTCCCCGGGCCGCCGGCCGGGCGCGGCGCCGCGCCGCGCGCACGGTCAGGCGTAGAGATCCGCCGCGTCCCGCAGAGTCCTCCCGGACAGGCGCCGGGCGAAGGCCTCGTGCGCGTCGTGGCCGAGGAAGTACGGGCCGGTGCCGTGCAGGTAGGACACCCGCCCAAGGTCGTCCAGCTGCACGATCCCGCCCTCCGAGGGCTCGTGGGCGACGGGGAACACCGGCCGGCCGAGGCCGGCCGCCGGCTCGGCGAAGTCCTCGGCGTCGCCCGGGCAGCCGACGGGCCGGACGGCGAGGGCGATCTCGGGGCCTTCGGGTACGGCAGACGCAGCAGCCCGTACGTGCGCAGGAAGTCCAGGGCCGCGGCCGGCGGCGTGAGCGGGAAGCCCTGGCGCGCGGCGTCGCGCGGCCGGAAGGCGAGGTGCTCGTCGATCCGTTCCCGGACGTCCCGCCCGGCGTACCAGCCGTGCTCCTCCAGCCACCGCCGGACCGTCGTCGCGTGCGCCATACCGGCGACGCCCTCGTGACCGCGAGCAGGTCGGTCTCCTGCTCCTCCCGGCGCTCGTAACGCGTCGGGGCCGTGCTCGTCGTCGACGGACGGCGGTGCACGGCCACCGCCGTCCCCTACCGCCGCGGCCGGACGGCGACGCCCGCGCGGCGGTAGGCGCCGTACGACGTGGCGTCGCTCCCGTCGAGCAGGATCACGTACGCGTCGCCCCGCGCCCAGCGGACGTGCCGTGTGGCGTCGATGTCCTCGTACGGCCAGGGGCCCGCGGCTTCCGGCTCCCCGAGGCGCTCGCGCAGCAGCGCCGCCACCCGCAGGTACTCGGCGTCGTAGTCCGCCGCCGTCGCCTCGCCCCGTACGTCCGGGCGGCTGTGCCAGGGCCCGAACTCGTTGTCCCACTCGACCGGGTCCTCGGGGTCGGCGAAGTACGCGAAGGGGTGCAGGACGTAGCTGCCCGCACGGCACCCGGTGTGGGCGCACACGGCGTCGGGGGAGCCGTCGTCCACGCAGCCGGGAGGACCGCCGAGCTCCAGCCACCACTCGTCGACGTCTTCCTCGCGCCCGGGGAGGAACTGGATCTCCCACCAGCCGATGTCGGGCCCCTCCTCCTCGTCCTCCGGGATCTCCCAGCCGTTGGCCACGAACGCGTCCTCGACCGCCCGGCGGCTCCACGGCAGGCCGGCCAGCGCGACCATCCGGTCGGCGAAGTCGTCGTCGGCCTTGAGGAGTTGCATCGCCATGGCTCACGACCCTAGCGTCCCGCCTAGGCTGCCCTCATGACCGGACCGGAACTGCGGGGGATCCGCGCCTTCGTCGTCGCCTTCGCCCGCCGCCAGGCCGCGCGCACCGTCGAGCTCCCCGGCGGCTTCGCCGTCCTCGACGACGCCTACGCGCACTCGCACGGCAACAACCACGTGGTCGTGGACGGCGACGTCGACCCCGAGGCGCTGCCCGTCCTCGCCGACGAGGCGCTGGGCCACCTGAAGCACCGCGCGATCACCGTCCTGGACGACACGACGGGCACCGCCTGCGCCGGGCCCCTGATCCGCGCCGGCTACCACCACTCCGCCGAGCTCGTCATGCTGCACACCGGCCCGGTCCCGGACGGCGGTCCCGCGGAGGAAGTGGACCTCGACGCCTTCCGCGAACCCCTCGCCCGGCGCTGGCGCGGCTTCCTCCCGGAGGCGGGTGAGGACGTCGTCCGCCAGCTCGTCGACCGCCGCGAGATCCGTCACCGCGGCGCGGACGTCGTCCGTTTCATCGGTGCGCGAACGCCCGAGGGCGACGTCGCGTCCTGGGCGGACCTCTACATGGACCGCGCGTCGCGCACCGCCCAGGTCGAGGACCTCATCACCGCCGAGGCCCACCTCGGGCACGGCTACGCGGACGCCGTCCTGGCCACGGCCCTGCGCCAGGCCGTCGACGCCGGCTGCGCCACCCGCTTCCTGGTCGCCGACGCGGACGACTGGCCCCGGCTCTGGTACGGCCGCCGCGGCTTCACCGTCGTGGGCCGCTTCCACAGCTTCGGACGCGGCTGACGGTGCCCTTCCGTAGTCTTGTGGACACGGAGAGTGCGGGGGTGGGTGCGGATGAACGGCGAGGCGACCCGGCCGCCGATGGCGTGGCGGTACTGCGGCAACCAGGTCAAGCTCTGGCGTGAGCAAGCGGGCGTCACACGCGAGCAGTTGGCCCGCGAGGCGGCGTACGGCTACGAGACGGTGAAGTCCATGGAGCAGGGCCGCCGCCGGCCCAGTTCCCGTTTCCTGCAGATCGCGGATCAGCTGTGCGGTGCCCAGGGGAAGCTTGCCGCAGCGGAGGCGTACCTCAAGCCGGAGAGGTTCCCGGCGAGGTCGCAGGACTTCTTCCGCTACGAGGCGGAGGCGGTCAGCCTCTGGTCGTACGAACCGCTGTTGATCCCGGGCCTGCTCCAGATCGAAGCCACCGTGCGCGCCCTGCTCGGCGCGCACCGGCCGCCGCTCGACGACGAGGTTCTCGAAGAGCGGGTCCGGGCACGGCTGGAACGTCAGGCCCTGCTGCGGCGCAGTCCACCCGTGGAGTTCAGCTTCGTGGTGTACGAGGCGGCTCTGCGCTGTCCGGTGGGCGGCTCTGACACGGCGAGGCGGCAGCTTGTACACCTGCTGGACGTGGCCGGCCTGCGCAATGTCTCCTTGCAGGTACTGCCGTTCGCTGCCGGCGCGCACCCTGGACTCAACGGGCCCATCGTGCTGCTGGAGACCCGCGAGCACGAACGACTGGCCCTCACGGAAGGGCAGTCACTCAGCCTGCTGACCGCGGACCCGGAACAGGTGGGTGCGCTGACGCAACGACATGGCATGATCCGGACGGAGGCCCTCGGCGCCGATGAGTCGGCGCGATTCATCAAGCGGATGGCGGGTGAGGCATGAGCGGCAGACTGTCCTGGCGCAAGTCGACGTACAGCGACACGGAAGGCAGCAACTGTGTCGAGGTCGCCACCACCCCGCACCGCGTGCACGTCCGGGACAGCAAGGACCCGGACGGCCCCGCCCTCTCCTTCACCCCCGCGGCCTGGGCGGAGTTCCTCCGCGACGTGGGACGGGACGCGGCGCCCCCCTCCGAATAGTGCGCCGCGTCCCGCCGGTCCGTCAGGACGCGGTGTCAGCCTCCGCCGCGTCGGGGAGCGCGCCCGTGCGGGCGACGCCCGCGTACCACAGGGCGCTGGACTTCGGGATGCGCTCCTGCGTCTCGTAGTCGACGTAGACCGCGCCGAAGCGCTTGTCGTACCCGTACGCCCACTCGAAGTTGTCCATCAGCGACCACAGGAAGTAGCCCCGCACGTCGGCGCCGTTGCGCATGGCGCGGTGGACCGCCTCCAGATGGACGCGCAGGTACTCCACCCGCTCCGGGTCGTGCACGGCGCCGTCGGGGCCCACGGAGTCCTCGTAGGCCGCGCCGTTCTCGGTGATGAGCAGCGGCAGGTCGGGGAACTCGCGGTTCATCCGCATCAGCAGGTCGTACAGGCCCGTGGGGTCGACGGACCAGCCCATCGCGGTCCGCTCGCCCGGGGGCTGGTGGAAGGCGACGTCGTCCGCGCCCGGCCAGGGGGAGAACTCGCTGGAGCCGTGGCCGTCGCTGCGCGGCCCGTCGACGGAGGCGCCGTCGGACACCAGCGTGGGCGTGTAGTAGTTGATGCCGAGCACGTCCAGCGGGTGGCGCTTGATCGCGGCGAGGTCGCCGTCCTGGACGAAGGACCAGTCGGTCAGGCCGCGGGTGTCCTCCAGCAGGTCCTGCGGGTACGCGCCCCCCAGCAGGGGGCCGGTGAAGACCCGGTTGCCGACGGCGTCGATGCGGCGCGCGGCGTCCACGTCGGCGGGGGAGCCGGTGAGCGCGCGGACCTGGTGCAGGTTGAGCGTGATGCCGAGCTGGGCACGGGCCGGGAGGACCGAGCGCAGGGCCTCGGCGGCGCGGCCGTGGCCCAGGTTGAGGTGGTGGGCGGCGCGCAGGGCGGCGACCGGGTCGGTGCGGCCCGGGGCGTGGACGCCGGAGCTGTAGCCGAGGAAGGCGCTGCACCAGGGCTCGTTGAGGGTGGTCCACAGCTGGACGCGGTCGCCGAGTGCCTCGCCGACGATCCGGGCGTACTCGCCGAAGCGCTCCGCGGTGTCGCGGGCGGGCCAGCCCCCGGCGTCCTCGAGCTCCTGCGGCAGGTCCCAGTGGTACAGGGTGACGGCCGGCTGGATGCCGTGTTCCAGCAGCTCGTCGGTGAGCGCGCGGTAGAAGTCGAGGCCGCGCTCCACCGCGGGACCGCGGCCGGTGGGCTGGACGCGGGACCACGAGACCGAGAACCGGTAGGCGCTCAGGCCGAGGTCGGCCATGAGGCGCACGTCGTCACGGAACCGGTGGTAGTGGTCCGCGGCGACGTCGCCGGTGTGGCCCTCGAAGACCTTGCCGGGGGTGTGGCTGAAGGTGTCCCAGATCGACGGGGTGCGCCCGTCCTCGGCAGCGGCGCCCTCGATCTGGTACGCGGCGGTGGCCGCACCCCACAGGAAGCCGGGCGGGAACTGGTGGCCGCCTACCGCGGCGGTGCCGCTCGCTGCGGGACGAATGTCGGACGCTGTCATACGGGAGCGCTCCCATCGGAACGAGTGAACAAGAGGAGTAAGGGGGGAGGGCTGCGGCCGGGCGAGGGGGTCAGCCCTTGACCGCGCCCTGCATGATGCCGCCGACGATCTGCTTGCCGAAGATCACGAAGACCAGCAGCAGGGGGAGCGTGCCGAGCAGCGCGCCGGCCATGATGACGGACTCGTCGGGGATGTAGCCGCGGCCTAGGCTGGTGAGCGCGACCTGCACGGTCGGGTTCTCCTGGGTCAGCGCGATGATCGGCCAGAAGAAGTCGTTCCAGGCCGCGACGAAGGTCAGCATGCCCAGGACCGCCATCGCGGGCCGGGCGGCCGGGAAGACCACGTGCCAGACGATCCGCAGGCTGCTGGCGCCGTCGACGCGGGCGGCCTCGATGATCTCGGTGGGCAGCGCCTGGGAGAGGTACTGCCGCATGAAGAAGACACCGAAGGCGCTGACGAAGGTCGGCAGGATGACCGCCTGGAGGTGGTTCGTCCAGTCGAGGTCCGCGATCCACAGGAACAGCGGCACCACGCTCAGCTGCGGCGGCACCATCATGGTGCCGATGGTCAGCATCAGCAGGAAGTTCTTCATCTTGAACTGCAGCTTGGCGAAGGCGAAGCCGGCGATCGTCGAGAACAGCACCGTGCCGAGGGTGATGCTGCCCGCGACGATGGCCGTGTTCAGCAGCGCCGTGCTGAGGTTGGCCTCGGTCCACGCGGTCTGCAGGTTGCTGAAGAGGTTCGAGCCGAACCAGAACGGCGGCGGGGTCTGCGCCAGCCGCGAGTTCGTCCGGGAGGCGGCGATCGCGGTCCACACCAGGGGGAAGAGCGATATCGCCGTGAAGACGATCAGCACGATGTAGGTGAACGGGCCCGCGTGCAGCTGCCGTCCGGCCTTGGGCGCCCCAGGGGTGCGGCGCTTGGGCTTGGGGGGCGCGTCCGCCGGTTCGGCCGCCTGATCCGTCGGGTTGGTCGAGATGGTGGCCATCGTCGTCACCCCTCGTGGTTCTTGCGCAGCCAGCGGGCGACCAGCCCGTTGACGGCGGCGATCAGCAGCAGGAGCAGGAACATGGCCCAGGCGATGGCCGAGGCCCGCCCGAGGTGGTAGTTCGTCCAGCCCTGCTCGTACAGGTAGAGGCCCAGCGTCTGGAACTGGTGGGAGGAGCCGCCCTTCTCACCGCCGGGGCCGCCGAAGAGGAACGGCTCGCCGAACAGCTGCGTGGCGCCGATCGTCGAGACGACGATCGTGAAGAGGATCGTCGGCCGCAGCATCGGGATGGTCACGTGGCGGAACTGCTGCCAGCGCGAGGCGCCGTCCAGCGCGGCGGACTCGTACAGGTCGTGCGGTACGGCCTGCATGGCGGCCAGGTAGATCAAGGTGTTGTAACCGGTCCAGCGCCAGATCACGATCGACGACACGGCGATCTGCGAGGACCAGGTGCCCGCCCGCCAGTCGATGTGGTGGCCGAACCCGAGGTGCTCCAGCACCCAGTTGATCATGCCGTAGTCGGTGCCGAACATCAGCGTGAAGACCAGCGTCGCGGCGGCGACCGAGGTGGCGTACGGGGTGAGCATCGCGACCCGGAAGAAGGTCGAGCCGCGCAGCTTGTAGTTGAGCAGGTGGGCCAGGCCCAGCGCGATCAGCAGCTGCGGGACGGTCGAGATCACACCGATGGTGAACGTGTTCTTCAGGGCGTTCCAGAAGAACTCGTCCTCCAGCAGACGGGTGTAGTTGTGGAAGCCGACGAACTCGCGCGCGTCGAGGTTGGTCAGCTCCACCCGGTAGAAGGAGGACCAGCCCGTGTAGATCAGCGGGAAGAGGCCGAAGGCTGCGAAGAACAGGAAGAAGGGCGAGACGAAGGCGTACGGCATCGCCTTGACGTCCCACCGGTAGCGGCGGCTGCGCCAGCGGCCGCGTCGCTCGTCACGTGCGTCGCGCGGACGGCCGGAGCCGCCGCGCGGGGCCGCGCCCCCCTCGGAGGGGGGCGCGGTCACTGCGGTCTTGTCGGAGACATCCGAAGCCATGCGTGTCACTGGTCCAGTGCGTTGTCGATTTCCTTCTCGGCAGCCGCCCAGCCCTGAGCAGGGGTCTTGCCCTGCTGCTCGACCTGCAGGATGCCGACGTCGGTGATGGCCGTGTAGATCTGCTGGTCCTTCGGGCCGATCACCAGGGTCGGGATGCTCTTGGCGGCGTCGGCGAAGATCTGGCCGATCGGCGCGTTGTTGAAGTACTCGTGCTTGGCGTCCTTGACCTCGGGCAGGTCATAGGCACCCGGGGCGCTCGGGAAGCTCGCCTGCTTGGCGAAGACCTTGGCCTGCTGGGCGGGGGCGGTCAGCCACGCGGCCAGCTTGACGGCCTCTTCCTTGTTCTTGCCGGCCGAGGGCACGCCGATGAAGGAGCCGCCCCAGTTGGCGGGCTTCGGCGCGGCGGCGACGTCCCACTTGCCCTTGCCCGCGTCGCCGGCCTTCTCCTGGATGTAGCCGAGCATCCACGACGGGCAGGGGAGCGACGCGAAGCGGCCGTTGGCGAAGCCCTGGTCCCAGGCCTTGTCGAACAGCTTCAGCTTGGCGGTCATCTTGCCGGTGGTGGCCTCCATGGCCAGGTTCCAGGCCTCCTTCACGGAGGGGCTGGTCTTGTAGATGACCTTGCCGCTGCTGTCGTAGTAGCGCTCGGAGGCGGAGTTGCTGATCGCCTGGTAGAGACCGGCGGAGGAGTCCAGGAACGTGGTGCCCTTGGGCGCGTTCTCGGTGTAGGTCTTGCCCGCGTCCAGGTACTTGCTCCAGTCACCGGCCCACAGCTTGCCGACCTCGGCGCGGTCGGTGGGCAGACCCGCCTTCTTGAACAGGTCGGTGCGGTAGCAGATGGCCATCGGGCCGATGTCGGTGCCGAGGCCGACGGTCTTGCCGTCGGGGGTGCTGGCCTGGGCCCACTTCCAGTCGAGGTAGTTCGACTTCTCGACACCCGCGGCCTTGGAGAGGTCCTCGAACTTCGCCGCCTGGGTGGAGACGATCTCGTTGATGTTGCCGACCTCGATGGCCTGGATGTCGCTCAGGCCGCTGCCGGCGGCGAGGTGGGTGAGGAGCTGCGGGTAGTAGGCGTCGTTCCGCTCGATCACGTTCTCCTTGATCGTGATGTTCGGGTGCGCCTTCTCGTACTCCTCGTACAGACCGGCCTGCTTGTAGCCGAAGACACCGAAGGTGCCGACCGTGAGGGTGATCTTGCCCTTGCCGTCGCCCTCCGAGCCACCCGCCTTCGCGGGCTCGCCGCTGTCCTTGGAGCAGCCGGCGAGCAGGCTCACTCCGAGCGCCGCCACTGCGGTTATCGCTACGGCCGCGGTACGGCCTCGTGGCCGGGACGACGTCCTTGTCGTGCGCATTCGGGTCCTCCGGGATACGTGCGGGAAGTGTACGTGTTCGCTAGTGTGGGAGCGCTCCCACATGTGATGTGTTGAAGAGTCTCCGTTCCCCGATGAGGTGTCAAGGGAGCAGACGCTCTAAGTTGGCGCAGTTACCACCTCGTGATTGGGAGGCCGTAATGGTGATCGGCGGACGGCGCAGCGGAAGGCCGACGCTCGAGGAGGTCGCCGCGCGGGCCGGAGTGGGCCGGGGCACCGTCTCCCGGGTGATCAACGGATCACCTCGGGTGAGCGACCATGCCAAGGCCGCGGTCGAGGCCGCCATCGCCGAACTCGGCTACGTCCCCAACCGCGCGGCGCGCGCCCTGGCGGGCAACCGTACGGACGCGATCGCCCTGGTCATCCCGGAGGCCGAGACCAGGCTCTTCGCCGAGCCGTACTTCTCGGACATCATCCGGGGCGTGGGCGCCGAGCTCGCCGACACCGACATGCAGCTGCTGCTCACACTGCTGCGGACGCCCAAGGAGCGGCAGCGCTTCGCCCAGTACCTCACCGCCCACCGCGTCGACGGCGTCCTGCTGGCCTCGGTGCACGAGGACGACCCGCTGCCCGACCTGCTGGAGCAGCTGGAGATGCCGACGGTGCTGAGCGGCCGCCGCTCCGACCTGGAGTCGGTGTCCTACGTCGACTCCGACAACGTCGGCGGCGCCCGCTCGGCGGTCGCGCACCTGCTGGGGCTCGGGCGCAGGAGCGTCGCGACCATCACCGGCCCCCTGGACATGTACGTCGCCCGCTGCCGTCTCGACGGCTACCGCCAGGCGGTCGAGGGTGCGGGGCTGCTCCACGACAACGCGCTCGTCGCGGCCGGTGACTTCACCGAGGAGGGCGGCCGCGCCGCGATGCGGGCGCTGCTGGAGCGCCGCCCCGGCGTCGACGCCGTCTTCGCGGCCTCCGACGTCATGGCCGGCGGCGCGCTGCAGGTGCTGCGCGAGAAGGGCCGGCGCGTGCCCGACGACGTGGCGCTGATCGGCTTCGACGACTCCGCCGTCGCCCGCCACACCGACCCGCCGCTCACCAGCGTGCGGCAGCCGATCGAGGAGATGGGCCGCACCATGGCGCGGGTGCTGCTGGAGGAGATCGCGGCGAGCACCGCCACCCGCCGGCACGTCGTGCTGTCGACCGAGCTCGTGCGCCGCGAGTCCGCCTGACCGCCGCGCGGCCGGAGCGCCCCATGGGGGAGTGAGCCCCGTCACGTGAGGAGGCTCACGGTGTGACATGGGCCCACGAGGGCGTCAACCAGGGCTCTTTGTCACACCCCTCTCCTAAAATCAAGGCATGCCACCGACCGTTCTGGACCGTCGATCCGTCGAAGCCGCCAATGAGGCCATACGGCGGTACGTCGCGGGCCGGCGCACCTGGTCGCGCGCCGAACTGGCCGAGCTGGACCGCCTCCGCGGGATCTGG
Organism: Streptomyces sp. PA03-3a; assembly: GCF_033792735.1. Taxonomy (NCBI): domain Bacteria; kingdom Bacillati; phylum Actinomycetota; class Actinomycetes; order Kitasatosporales; family Streptomycetaceae; genus Streptomyces; species Streptomyces sp. PA03-3a. The sequence goes on along the minus strand of NZ_JARAVM010000010.1, from coordinate 28,577 downwards.
CAGGCCGCCCGCCAGGGCCAGGGCGACGCCCCGGCCGGCCGCCTTCCGGGCGAGGAGTGATCCCGCCCCGGCAATGCCGACAGAAGATGTCGGGTATGCCGGGGAGCATGGCGGCATGACGACCAGCTGGACAGACCTCGAAGAAGCACAGCCCGGATTCGCCGAGGCCGTGCGCACCCGATTCGGCGGCTACAAGCACCACGTCCTCGGCACCCTCCGTGCCGACGGCTCACCGAGACTCAGCGGCATCGAGGCCGAGTTCCGGTTCGGCGAACTGTGGCTCGGCATGATGCCCGGCTCCCGCAAGGCCCTCGACCTGCGGCGCGACCCGCGCTTCGCGCTCCACGTCAACCCCGGCCCCGGCACCTCCATGGACGGCGGCGACGTGCGGATCTCCGGACGCGCCGTCGAGGTCACCGACCCGGCGGCGATCGCCCGCTTCACCGGCGAGGTGACGGTGCCCGAGGGGCCCTTCCACCTCTTCCGCGCCGAGATCGCCGAGGTCGTGCGCACCTATGTCGAGGACCCCGACCTCGTCCTGCAGGTGTGGCGGCCCGGCGCCCCGTTGCGCACGATCCGCCGCGGCAACGACGAGTCGCCCCCGCGCACGGACGGCTGACGCATCGTCAGGCCTTGGGGAAGGGGCTGTCCCCGCGCGCCACGGCCGCGACGAGCCCGGTGAAGTACTCCTGCACCAGCTGGTGGAGCTGGTGGCCGAAGCTGATCCGCGCCACCCCCAGCTCCGCCAGACGCGCCGGCGAGGGGCCGCCGGGCCAGGACAGCACGTTCACCGGGCGGCCGTCCACGGCCTCGACGACGGCCCTGACGGCCGTCTCGTCCAGCGCCCCGATGGGATAGACGCAGTCCGCGCCGGCCTCCAGGTACGCCCGCATCCGGTCCGCCGCGTCCGCCAGCCGCTCCGCCGGGCCGCCCGCGCCTCGGACGAAGCGGTCCGTCCGGGCGTTGATCACCAGATCGGGGTCCGCCGCGCGCAGGCCCGCGAGGTACTCCGCCTGCTCCCCGGCGTCGGCCGGCGCCCCCGTGCGGTGGTCGGTGTCCTCCAGGTTGCAGCCCACGGCACCGGTCGCGGCCAGCCGCTCCGCCAGCTCCGCGGGCTTCATCCCGTAGCCCCGCTCCATGTCGGCCGTCACCGGTACGGGGACGGCCCGGGCGATGCGGGCGACCGCGGCGAGCATCTCGTCCGCGGGCGTCCCCTCCCGGTCCTCGTACCCCAGGGCGGGCGCCACGGCCGCGCTCCCGGTGGCGACCGCCGGGAAGCCCGCGTCGGCCACGGCGCGGGCCGAGGCGCAGTCCCAGACGTTCGGCAGGACCAGCGGGTCGCCCGGCACGTGCAGGGCGCGCAGCCGGGCGGCGAGGGCGGTGCGGGAAGGCTCGGTGCTCATGCACTCCACGCTACGAGCGCGGGCACGGGCCCGCCGAGGGCCATTCACCGCCCGCGAGGCGGGGCCACTTCGGGTGCGCGGTGCGCCGGGGTGCCGCAAGCTGGACGGGTGAGCACCACCCCGATCGTCGTGTCCCCCGTCCAGGCCGGGGACCCGCCCTTCCGCATCGTGCAGATCGACGGGCAGCCCGTCGGCATCGCCCATGACCTGCTCGACGTCGTCCGGATCGCTCACGACGCCGGCCGGAAGCACGTCGACTTCGACGATCCGCAGGCCGTGCGCTGGCTCGGCGGGGGCAAGTACCACTGGTCCCCGTGAGGACCGCGGGACCTCCGGTCCCGCATACGGTTGCGTAAGATCCACTTCCCACGGTTGGGTGGTCCGCATGACTCGGACCCTCTACCTCTTCGCCGGCGCCGCCCCTCCCGTCTTCGACGTCGCGCGGGTCATCGAGGACGCCCAGGTGCGCGGCTGGAACGTCTGCCTCGGTCTGACGCCCACCGCGGCACGCTGGCTGGAGCCGAGTCTGGACGGACTGGCGGCGCTGACCGGCCACCCCGTGCGGCACCAGTACCCGCTGCCCGGCCATCCCGAGGTCTGGCCCCCGGCCGACGTGATCCTGGTGGCCCCGGCCACCTTCAACACGATCAACGGATGGGCGCTGGGCCTCACGGAGACGTTCGTGACCGGCACCCTCGCCGAGGGCATCGGCAAGCGCGTCCCGATGGTGGCGATGCCGTCCGTGAACGCCGCGCTCATGCAGCACCCGCAGTTCGAGCGCTCGCTGGAGATCCTGCGCACCGCCGGGGTCACGGTGCTGTTCGCGGACGCCGGGGCCGGGCCCGAGTACCCCTGGCAGCCGGCGCTCGCGGCGGCCGAGGCGGTCGCGGGCTAGAGGTGCCCACGCCCGGGACGGGGGCCCGTGTGCCCGGTGGCCCCCGGGCACACGACGAGGGGCCGGTCCGTTTTCACGGACCGGCCCCTCGTCGATCAGGGTGAGTGACGGGACTCGAACCCGCGGCATCCTGGACCACAACCAGGTGCTCTACCAGCTGAGCTACACCCACCATGACCGGTGCTTGCTACTGCTTCCCACCGGCCGAGAAAAAGTGTACAGGGTCCGGAGGGGTGCTCGCTGCCACGTTTTCCGTGGGTCTCTCACTCCACCGTTTCCGCAGGCAGGACGTACTTCGCGGCGATCGAGCGCGCCGTGTCGGTGTCGGGTCCGGGCTGCGGCACGAAGACGGCCTCGCGGTAGTAGCGCAGCTCCGCGATGGACTCCCGGATGTCGGCGAGGGCGCGGTGGTTGCCGTTCTTCTCCGGGCTGGCGAAGTAGGCGCGCGGATACCAGCGCCGGGCCAGCTCCTTGACGGAGGAGACGTCGACGATCCGGTAGTGCAGGTGCTGTTCGAGCGTGGGCATGTCCCGGGCGAGGAAGCCGCGGTCGGTGGAGACCGAGTTGCCGCACAGCGGCGCCTTGCGGGGTTCGGCCACGTACTGGCGGATGTAGTCCAGGACGAGCTTCTCCGCCTCCTCCAGGGTCACGCCGCCGTCGAGTTCCTCCAGCAGGCCGGAGTTGGTGTGCATCGTGCGGACGATCTCCGGCATGCTCTCCAGGGCCTCGGCCGGCGGACGGACGACGATGTCCACCCCCTCACCGAGCACATTGAGCTCCGAGTCGGTGACGAGCGCCGCCACCTCGATCAGAGCGTCCTGGGCCAGGGAGAGCCCGGTCATCTCGCAGTCGATCCACACCATCCGGTCGTTCATACGTCTCACCCTACGGGGCGATCCCGTGGAGCAGGCATGGTCGCGCTGCGGCTGCGCCCCTCACGGGCGTCCCGATCACCCCGCGGACGCCGGGAGCCGTGCGGCTCACGGGGCTCGAAACGGCTGCCCGCCTGCTCCGGGATGCGCGCCGCGTAGGGCGGTTCGCCGTCGGTCTTGAGCGGGGCCGCCCCTGCCCCTGGCTGGCCGGGGATCTGCAGCACCCCGCCGTGACCGCGGTCCGCCGCAGCCGCCGGGCCGCGGCGCGGGACCGGGACGCCGCCCGCCTCGGCGCCGCGCGGTTCGCGGGTGGCGGCGAGCGCGCCGGAGTCCGGCTCGTCCTGCGGGCGCCGGGCCCGGTAGGCGGCCCGGTACGAGGCCGGGGAGGAGCCGAGCTGGCGGCGGAAGTGGCCGCGCAGGGCGACGGGCGAGCGGAATCCGCAGCGCGCGGCGACCTCGTCGACCGAGTAGTCGGAGGTCTCCAGCAGCCGCTGGGCCTGCAGGACGCGCTGGGTGATCAGCCACTGCAGGGGCGCGCTGCCGGTCAGCGTGCGGAACCGGCGGTCGAACGTGCGGCGGCTCATGTAGGCGCGGGCGGCGAGGGTCTCCACGTCGAACTGCTCGTGCAGGTGCTCCAGCGCCCAGGCGACGACCTCGGCGAGCGGATCGCCGCCGATCTCCTCGGGTAAAGAGCGGTCGAGGTGCCGTGGCTGGCCGCCCCAGTCCCCGCGCCGCGGCGGCACGACCAGCCGGCGGGCGAGCGCGTTGGCGGCCTCGCCGCCGTGGTCGCTCCGTACGACGTGCAGGCACAGGTCGATGCCGGCGGCGGTGCCGGCGCTGGTGAGGACGTCGCCGTCGTCGACGAACAGCTCGCGCGGGTCGACGTGCACGGACGGGTAGCGCTTGGCGAGCGTCGGCGCGTACATCCAGTGCGTGGTGGCGGGGCGGCCGTCCAGCAGTCCCGCGGCGGCGAGCACGAAGGCGCCGGTGCACAGCCCGATGATGCGGGCGCCCTCCTCGTGGGCGCGGCGCAGCGCGTCCAGCGCCTCGGCGGGCGGGGGCTGCGAGATCGAGCGCCAGGCGGGGACGACGACCGTGCCGGCCCGCGACAGCGCCTCCAGCCCGTACGGGGCCGACAGCTCCAGCCCGCCGGTGGTGCGCAGCGGGCCGTCCTCGCCGGCGCAGACCAGCAGCCGGTATCGGGGCACGCCCGCGTCCTGGCGGTCGATGCCGAAGACGGAGAGCGGGATGGAGCTCTCGAAGATGGGGCCGCCGCTGAACAGCAGCACGGCGACGACCTCCTGACGGCGTCGTGCCGACAACTTGCGCGGCCCGCGCCCCTGTTGGGCGGTGGCGGCCGGGCCTGACGGAACGGAGGTGCTCACCGGGGCGCCGGACGCTCCCGGGACGTGCGGGACTGACGGTGTCCCCGCCGGCGCGGACGGTGCGGTGGACATGCCGGCGGCCGACTGGATCTCCGCCATGGTGCCGGTCCTGGACTCCTGTGTCATGGAGCTCAAGCCCCCCTCGGTCGTCTGGTCCTCTCGGTCCTGCACGGGTCCCCCGCCGTTGTCGCTCAAGATCGAATCTACTGGTTCCGCTGTACCCGCAGTGGCAAGTTCACCACCTGCCGGTATGTCGACATGACCACGTGGCGTGAAGCATTCGATCACGAAGCGTTCCCTTCGTGAAGTGTGCCTTCCGGGAGTGGAACCGGCGCACAGCGTCCGTGCGCCCCCTCATTCCGCTTCCGCCCCGGTGGCTGCGGGGGTTGTGGGACATGATCCCAAGTCCCGCCGCACTACGGGAAGTTGGCCGAAATTGATGGGACGTATGGTACGCACCCCTGGTCAGCGCTCCGTCGTACGCCCCCTGAGTGGCCGGGGAACGAGTGCGCCCCCGTTGCCCCGTGCGGCCGGGAGGACGATTCCGGATATGGCCGGAGGCGGACAGCGGGAGTGGGCCGGGCGCGGGGTGACTTGTCCGATTGGCGGCGGGGCGTTGCGCTCGGCCGCCGGCTCCGGCATTCTCCTGGAAACTCCGGGGTAGGGGGACGCTGTGAGGGCGCCTGCGCATCTGTGCAGGGGCCCACACTCGCCGTACTCTGGAGTCAGCGGGAAGGGCAGCCCCTTACCGGTCGAAATCAGGCCGGTCCCGCGGCCCCCGCACTGTTGTTGTCCGCCCACTCGGCGCTCCCGGCGCCGACCTTGCCGAGAAACCGCATCATGGCCGGTTACGAGCTCCCCGAGCCCGCCGACGGAAAGCCGCTCGCCGAACCGGCGGCGGTGCCGGAGGCGGACTGCGAGGCGCGCACTTCCTGTGATCCCGCCTTCCGGCACGGCGTGGTCGTCGGTTTCGACGGCTCCGTGTCGAGTGAACGGGCCCTGTCCTACGCCATCGGCATGGCACGCCGTTCCGGTTCCGCACTGATCATCGTGCACGTCGCGAACCGGCTGCCGGCGACCGTGTGGGCGGGCTGCGAGCCGCCCGTCTTCGTCGACGTCCCCGACCACCGGACCGAGGTGCTCGGCCTGGAACTCGCCTGCGCCGACCACCTGTCGGAGGTGCCGTGGATCCTGGTCGAGCGCGGGGGCGACATCTGCCACGAGCTGGAGGAGGTCGGCCGGGAGTACGAGGCCGACGCCATCGTGGTGGGCGGGACGCACGGGATCATCGGCAAGATCTTCGGGTCGGTCGCCGGGCGCCTTGCGCGCCGCGCTCAGCGGCCTGTCGTGGTCATTCCATAACGATTCGGTGCACGACGCCGTGAATCCGGCCTCCACGGGATTGCTTGTGCCCTTGTGAAGGGTATCTCATCTGCAGTTTCTTCCCTCGTACCCGAAGGGGGCCCGCGGTGGACAACGACGTCTCCACGGCACGCACCGCAGGAGCCGGCGCAACGGCTCTGGGATATCTGACACTCGGCCTGACGCTGATCGCCTACGGGCTGCTCAGCACCGGCGTATTCGACGGCACCGCGGCGGCGGACGCCGCCCGGCTCGCACTGGTCGTCGGCGGCGTCACGCAATTCGTCGCCGGCATGTGGGAGTTCTACGGCGGCAACGGCTTCACCGGCACCGCCTTCGCCTCACTGGGCGCCTTCTGGGTGACCTGGTCGGCGGGGTCCGGTGTGAGTGCGAGCAAGGAGGCCGCCGGGCTCTTCATGCTCCTGTGGGCGCTGCTGGCGCTCAGCCTGACGATGGCCGCCTGGCAGATGGGCGGCGTGGCGCAGGCCGTCTTCGGGCTGCTGACCGTGTCCACGGCCCTGTCCGGCGTCGCGGCACTCGCCTCCAACGGCGGCCTCGGCAAGGTGGGCGGCTGGGTCGGCCTCGCGGCCGGCGCGGTGGCCTGGTACGGCGGGACCGCACTGCTCACCAACGCCGCCTGGGGCCGGCGCGCCCTCGCCGACGGCTGGCGGCTGTCCATGCCGCACCGCGGGCACGCCGCCTGACCGGCGGGGAACACGGCAGCGAGGCCCCCCGCCCCTTCGGGCGCGGGGGGCCTCGTCGTCCGTCCACGGATCCCCGAGGGGGCTACTCGACGGTCACGGACTTCGCCAGGTTGCGCGGCTTGTCGATGTCCCGGCCCAGCGCCAGCGCCGTGTGGTACGCCAGCAGCTGGAGCGGGATGCCCATCAGGATCGGGTCGAGCTCGTCCTCGTTCTTCGGGACGAGGATCGTGTGGTCGGCCTTCTCCTGCTCCCGGTGCGCGACCGCCAGGATGCGGCCGCTGCGGGCCTTGATCTCCTCCATCGCGGCGCGGTTCTTCTCCAGCAGCGAGTCGTCCGGGACGATCGCGACCGTCGGCATCGCGGGCTCGATCAGGGCCAGCGGGCCGTGCTTGAGCTCGGAGGCCGGGTACGCCTCGGCGTGGATGTAGGAGATCTCCTTCAGCTTCAGGGACGCCTCCAGCGCGACCGGGTAGCCGCGCACCCGGCCGATGAACATCATCGACTTGGCCTCCGCGTATTCGGCGGCCAGCTTCTTGATGTCCTCCTCCTGCGCCAGGATCTCCTGGATCTGCTCGGGCAGCGCGCGCAGGCCCTCGATGATCCGCTTGCCGTCGGCCACCGACAGGTCGCGGATGCGGCCCAGGTGCAGGGCGAGCAGCGCGAAGGCGACGACGGTGTTGGTGAAGCACTTGGTGGAGACGACGCAGACCTCCGGGCCGGCGTGCACGTACACGCCGCCGTCGGTCTCCCGGGCGATCGCGGAACCCACCACGTTCACCACGCCGAGGACGCGGGCGCCCTTGCGCTTGAGCTCCTGCACCGCCGCGAGCACGTCGTACGTCTCTCCGGACTGCGAGACGGCGATGTAGAGGGTGTCGGGGTCCACGACCGGATTGCGGTAGCGGAACTCGGAAGCGGGCTCCGAGTCGGCCGGGATGCGCGCCAGGCCCTCGACCAGCGAGGCGCCGATCATCCCGGCGTGGTAGGAGGTCCCGCAGCCGAGGATCTTCACACGGCGGATGCCGCGGGCCTCGCGGGCGTCGAGGTTCAGGCCGCCCAGGTGCACGGTGGAGAACTTGTCGTCGATCCGGCCGCGCAGCACGCGGTCGACCGCGTCGGGCTGCTCGCAGATCTCCTTGTGCATGTACGTGTCGTGACCGCCCATGTCGTAGGAGGCGGCCTCCCACTCCACGGTCTCGGGGGTGGCGGTGGTGCGAGTGCCCGAGGTGGTGTACGTGCGGAAGTCGTCGGCCTTCAGGGTGGCCATCTCGCCGTCGTCGAGGGTGACGACCTGGCGGGTGTGCGAGATCAGTGCGGCGACGTCGGAGGCGACGAACATCTCCTTCTCGCCGATGCCGAGGACCACCGGCGAGCCGTTGCGGGCCGCGACGATCCGGTCGGGGAAGTCGGCGTGCATGACGGCGATGCCGTACGTGCCCTCGATGACCTTCAGCGCCTCGCGGACCTTCTCCTCCAGGGACGCGGCCTGGGAGCGGGCGATGAGGTGGGTGATGACCTCGGAGTCGGTCTCCGAGGCGAAGACCACGCCGTCGGCCTCCAGCTTGGCGCGCAGTTCGGAGGCGTTGTCCACGATGCCGTTGTGGACGACGGCGACCTTGCCTTCGGTGTCGAGGTGCGGGTGCGCGTTCACGTCGCTGGGGGCGCCGTGGGTGGCCCAGCGGGTGTGGGCTATGCCGGTCGTACCGGCGAAGCGCTTGGGGACCCGTGCCTCCAGCTCACGGACCCGGCCCTTGGCCTTGACGGCCTTGAGCCCGCCGGACTTGCCGGCGATCACGATGCCCGCGGAGTCGTAGCCGCGGTACTCCAGTCGCTGCAGGCCCTCCAGCAGCAGCGGGGCGACATCACGCTTCCCGATGTAGCCGACGATTCCACACATGTTTCCGTCCCTCCCGGTCGCTCGAGGCGGCCCGGTCTCACTGTCAGCCGTAGACGATGCGGCGCAGCTGCCGCAGTGAGTACGCGGGCGGGGTGACCGCCCGGTGCGGCAGCTCGGCCGTGATCCGTTCGAAGATCTCCACGTTCTGCAGACCCTTGGCCTGCAGCTCGCGGTGGCGGCGCCGTACGAAGTCCTCGGCTGTCTCGTCGAAGTACGCCAGGACGTCGAGGACCACCCGGGCGGCCTCGCCGCGTTGCAGCGGCGTGGTCCGCACCAGGTGGTCGACAAGGTCGTCGTGGGTCGTCCGGCGTTCGAGCACCGGTCGATACTGAGGGACGGAGGAGGCTGATCGCAAGATCTCTGCCCGATTTCGGGCAGGGAAGCGGCGAAAACTACGCCGGAAGGCCGAGCTCGCGCGCGATCAGCATGCGCTGCACCTCGCTGGTGCCCTCGCCGATCTCCAGGATCTTGGAGTCCCGCCACATGCGGGCGACCGGGTACTCGTTCATGAAACCGTATCCGCCGTGCACCTGGGTGGCCTCGCGGGCGTTGGTGACCGCGATCTCCGAGGAGTAGAGCTTGGCCATCGCCGCCTCCTTCTTGAAGGGCTCGCCGGCGACCAGCCGGGACGCCGCGTCGCGCCAGGCCAGCCGGGCGGTGTGGGCGCGCATCTCCATGTCGGCGAGCTTGAAGGCGATCGCCTGGTTGCCGCCGATCGGGCGGCCGAAGGCCGTGCGCTCCTTGGCGTAGGCGACCGACTCGTCCACACAGCCCTGCGCCAGCCCGGTGGCCAGTGCCGCGATGGCGATCCGGCCCTCGTCCAGGATGCGCAGGAACTGGGCGTAGCCCCGGCCCTGCTCACCGAGCAGGTTGGCGGCCGGCACGCGGCAGTCGGAGAAGGACAGCTCCCGGGTGTCGGAGGCGTTCCAGCCGACCTTGCTGTACTTCTTCGAGACCGTGAAGCCCGGGGTGCCGGACGGCACGATGATGGAGGAGATCTCCGGGCGGCCGTCCTCCTTCCGTCCGGTGACGGCCGTGACCGTGACCAGCGCGGTGATGTCGGTGCCCGAGTTGGTGATGAAGCTCTTGGTGCCGTTGATCACCCACTCGTTCGCCGCCTCGTCCAGACGGGCCGTGGTGCGGGTGCCGCCGGCGTCGGAGCCGCAGTCCGGCTCGGTCAGCCCGAAGGCGCCCAGCTGCTCGCCCGAGGTCAACTGCGGCAACCAGGCGCGCTTCTGCTCCTCGGTGCCGAAGCGGAAGACCGGCATGGCGCCGAGCGAGACCCCCGCCTCCAGGGTGATCGCCACGGAGGAGTCCACCCGGGCGAGCTCCTCCAGGGCGATGCAGAGGGCGAAGTAGTCGCCGCCCATGCCGCCGTACTCCTCGGGGAAGGGCAGCCCGAACAGGCCCATGCGGCCCATCTCGCGGATGATCTCGTAGGGGAACTCGTCGTGCTCGTAGAACTCGCCGATCTTCGGCGCGACGACGTCGTGCGCGAACTCCTCCACCGTGCGGCGGAGTTCCTCGTACTCGGCGGGGAGCCGGTGGGCGGTCGTCATGGCTGTGGTCACTCCTGGTGGGAGAGGGCGCGGACGGTACGGGACGGGCTCGGTCGGCCCAATTGCTCCGCCATCCACACGCTGGTGGCGGTGAGGCGGCTGAGGTCGACCCCGGTCTCGACGCCGAGGCCGTCGAGCATCCAGACCAGGTCCTCGGTGGCGAGGTTCCCGGTGGCGCTCTTGGCGTAGGGGCACCCGCCGAGGCCGCCGGCGGAGGCGTCGACGACGGTCACGCCGTGCCGGAGGGCGGCCAGGGTGTTGGACAGCGCCTGGCCGTAGGTGTCGTGGAAGTGGACGGCGAGCCGCTCGACGGGCACGTCCAGGCCGCCGAGGGCGTCCAGCAGCGCCACGACGTGGCCGGGGGTGGCGACGCCGATGGTGTCGCCGAGGCTGAGCTCGTCGCAGCCCAGGTCGTACAGCCGGCGGGCCACGGCGGCGACCTGCGGAACGGGCACCGCGCCCTCCCAGGGGTCGCCGAAGCACATCGACAGATAGCCGCGCACCCTCGTCCCCGCCTCCTTGGCGGCGGTGACGACCGGCGCGAACATCTCCAGGGACTCCTCGACCGTGCGGTTGAGGTTGGCCTTCGCGAAGGACTCGGTCGCGCTGCCGAAGACGGCGACCTCGCGCACCCCCAAAGCAAGCGCCCGCTCCAGCCCGCGGCGGTTGGGCACCAGCACGGGCAGCCGGATGCCGTCGCCCAGGTCGTCCAGCAGCGGCATGAGCTGCTCGGCGTCGGCGAGCTGGGGCACCCACTCGGGGCGCACGAAGCTGGTCGCCTCGACGGTGGTCAGCCCGGCGTCCGCCAGGCGGTGCACGAACTCCGCCTTGACCTCGGTGGGCACCGTGGCCTTCTCGTTCTGCAGCCCGTCGCGTGCGCCGACCTCGTGGATGCGCACCCGCTGCGGCAGCCCGTCCAGGGGCACGGACATGGGCAGTCCAGGGGTTCGCTCGACGGCCGTCATTCCGCCTCCTCCTGGTGCGGGGTGACGACGGCGAGCACCTGGTCCATGGCGACCGTGCTCCCCGGGGTCACGTCGATCTCGGTGACGGTGCCGTCGTGCGGGGCCGTGATGACGTGCTCCATCTTCATGGCCTCCACCACCAGCAGGCTCTGGCCCGCGGTGACCTCGTCGCCCTTGGCGACCTTGACCACGGTCACCGTGCCCGGCATGGGCGCGGCCAGGGTGTCGACCCCGCCCGCTCCGGCGCCGCCGCGCAGCGCGGCCTCGACCGGGTCGTACGGCTGCAGGTGCCAGCCGTCGCCGTCCCTGCCGAGCCAGTCGCCGGCGTGGTCGAAGGAGTGCGTGACGCCGTCCCACTCGACGGTGATCCGCTGCCCGGTCTCTGGCAGCAGCCGGGCCCGCAGCGGTGCGCCGTCGCCGACCCGGACCTCGGCATCGCCCGCGGGGCCGCGGGTGCGCACCCGTACGGCGTCGGCACCGGGGACGCGCAGCCAGTGGTCGGTCCAGGCGGGCTCCCCGCCGAGCCGCCAGCCGCTCGGCACGGAGAAGGGATCGGTCCAGCCGCCGGCCGCCGGCTCCAGGGCGGCCTGGCGCAGCAGCGCGGCTGCCGCGTACACCTCGGCGGGCACCTCGGAGGGCACCAGGCCCGCCAGCTCCCGGTCGATCAGGCCGGTGTCCATCTCGCCGGAGACGACGTCGGGGTGGGCCAGGAGGCGGCGCAGGAACCCGGTGTTGGTCTCCAGGCCCAGCACGGTCGTCCCGGCGAGGGCGGCCCGCAGCCGGCGCAGCGCCGTCGGGCGGTCGGGACCGTACGCGATGACCTTGGCGAGCATGGGGTCGTAGGACGTGCCGATCTCACTGCCGGCGCTGAGCCCGGAGTCGACGCGCACGCCCTCGCCGGCCGGTTCGTCCAGCGCCAGCACGGTGCCCGCCGACGGCAGGAAGCCCCGCGAGGGCACCTCGGCGCAGATCCGGGCCTCGACGGCGTGCCCGGTCAGGGCGACCTCCTCCTGCCCGAACGACAGCCGCTCGCCCGCGGCGATCCGCAGCTGCCACTCCACCAGGTCCAGCCCGGTGACCAGTTCGGTGACGGGGTGCTCGACCTGGAGGCGGGTGTTCATCTCCATGAAGCAGTAGGCGGACGGGTCGGCGCCCGGGACGATGAACTCCACCGTGCCCGCGCCGACGTAGCCGCAGGACAGCGCGGCCTGCACGGCGGCGGCGCCCATGGCGGCCCGGGTCGCCTCGTCCAGCAGGACCGAGGGGGCCTCCTCGATCACCTTCTGGTGGCGGCGCTGCAGCGAGCACTCGCGCTCGCCGAGGTGCACCACGTTGCCGTGGTCGTCGGCCAGCACCTGGATCTCGATGTGCCGGGGGCGGTCGATCCACCGTTCCACCAGCAGGGTGTCGTCCCCGAAGGAGCCGCGCGCCTCGCGGCGGGCGGCGGCGATCTCCTCGGCGAGCAGAGCCGTGTCGCGCACCAGGCGCATGCCCTTGCCGCCGCCGCCCGCCGACGGCTTCAGCAGCACCGGGGTGCCGATCTCCAGGGCGGCGGCCGTCAGCTGCTCGTCGGTGAGGCCGCTGCCACTGCTGCCCGGCACCACCGGGACCCCGGCCTCGCGGACGGTCTCCTTGGCGCGGATCTTGTCGCCCATGAGCTCGATGGCCCGGGCGGGCGGCCCGATGAAGGCGAGCCCCGCGTCCGTGCAGGCGCGGGAGAAGGCGGCGTTCTCGGCGAGGAACCCGTAGCCGGGGTGGACGGCCTGGGCGCCGGTGCGGGCGGCCGCCTCCAGCAGCCGCTCGATCGACAGATAGCTCTCGGTGGCGGCCGCGGGGCCGATGCGCACGGCGGTGTCGGCCTCGCGCACATGGCGGGCACCGGCGTCGGCGTCGCTGAAGACGGCCACGGAACGGATCCCGAGCCGCCGCAGGGTGCGGATGACGCGGACGGCGATCTCGCCGCGGTTGGCCACCAGGACGGTGTCGAACATCGCTGACATCACAGTGCTCCCCTACATCCGGAAGACGCCGAAGCCCGGCGCCTGCGGATCGCGTTGCGGAATCGGCGCGTTGGCGCAGGCGGTCAGGGCCAGTCCCAGCACCTGACGGGTCTGCAGGGGGTCGATGACCCCGTCGTCCCACAGCCGGGCCGTCGCGTAGTAGGCGTTGCCCTGCTCCTCGTACTGGGCGCGGATGGGGGCCTTGAAGCCCTCCTCGTCCTCCGCCGCCCAGGTGTCGCCGGCGCCCTCGATCTGGTCGCGCTTGACGGTGGCCAGCACGGAGGCGGCCTGCTCGCCGCCCATGACGGAGATCTTGGCGTTGGGCCACATCCACAGGAAGCGCGGCGAATAGGCGCGGCCGCACATCGAGTAGTTGCCCGCGCCGTAGGAGCCGCCGATGACGACGGTCAGCTTGGGCACCCGGGTCGTGGCCACGGCGGTGACCATCTTGGCGCCGTGCTTGGCGATGCCGCCCGCCTCGTACTGGCGGCCCACCATGAAGCCCGAGATGTTCTGCAGGAAGAGCAGCGGGATGCCCCGCTGGTCGCACAGCTCGATGAAGTGGGCGCCCTTCTGGGCCGATTCGGAGAACAGGATGCCGTTGTTGGCGACGATCCCCACCGGATGGCCGTGGATCCGCGCGAAGCCGGTGACCAGGGTCGTGCCGTACTCGGCCTTGAACTCCGCGAAGCGGCTGCCGTCGACGAGGCGGGCGATCACCTCGCGGACGTCGTAGGGGGTGCGCGAGTCCACCGGGACCGCGCCGTAGAGCCCGGCCGGATCGACGGCGGGCTCCTCGACGGGCCCGACCGTCCAGGGCAGTTCGCCGCGGGCGGGCAGGGTCGCCACGATGTTCCGCACGATGCGCAGCGCGTGGGCGTCGTCCTCGGCGAGGTGGTCGGTGACGCCGGAGGTGCGGGAGTGCACCTCGCCGCCGCCGAGCTCCTCCGCGGTGACCACCTCGCCGGTGGCGGCCTTCACCAGCGGCGGGCCGCCGAGGAAGATCGTGCCCTGGCCGCGGACGATCACCGCCTCGTCGCTCATCGCGGGGACGTAGGCGCCGCCCGCCGTGCAGGAGCCGAGGACGGCGGCGATCTGCGGGATGCCGCGCGCGGACATGGTGGCCTGGTTGAAGAAGATCCGCCCGAAGTGGTCGCGGTCGGGGAAGACCTCGTCCTGTTTCGGCAGGAAGGCGCCGCCGGAGTCGACCAGGTAGACGCACGGCAGCCGGTTGTCCAGGGCGATCTCCTGGGCGCGCAGGTGCTTCTTGACCGTCATCGGGTAGTACGTGCCGCCCTTGACGGTGGCGTCGTTGGCGACGATCACGACCTCGCGGCCGGAGACCCGGCCGATCCCGGCGACGACGCCGGCGGCCGGGGCCTGGCCGTCGTACATGCCGTCGGCGGCCAGCGGGGCGAGCTCCAGGAAGGGGGATCCGGGGTCGAGCAGCCCGTCCACCCGGTCGCGGGGGAGCAGCTTGCCGCGCGCGGTGTGCCGGGCGCGGGCCTTCTCGCCGCCGCCGAGCGCGGCGGCGGCGAGCTTCTCGCGCAGCCGCGCGGACAGCTCGGCGTGCGCCTTCTCGTTGGCGCGGTAGGCCTCGCCCGCCGGATCCGCGGCGCTGGCGAGGACGGGTGCTTCCATGTCACGGGCCCCCGGAGGAGTTAGCGGTCGTTAACGTGTTGTCGACCACGTTAGCGGTCGTTAACACGGCTGTCTAGAATGGTAGGACGATGAGATCGCGGGGGGCGTCCACAGGCTGGGCGCCTCGCGGAAAGGTGCGGTGTGGAGCCCACGAGGACGGCTGCCAGGGCGGCCAGCGGCAGGCGCGACCAGATCCTGAGGGAGGCCGCGCGGCTCTTCGCCGAGCGCGGGTTCCACGGGGTCGGCGTGGACGAGATAGGGGCGGCGGTCGGCATCAGCGGCCCGGGGCTGTACCGGCACTTCGCGGGCAAGGACGCGATGCTCGCCGAGCTGCTCGTCGGGATCAGTGGCCGGCTGCACTCCGCGGGCCGCATGCGCGTCGCGGAGGCCGACGGCGCGGCCGCGGCGCTGGACGCCCTGGTCCGCGGGCACATCGACTTCGCCCTCGACGACCGGGCGCTGATCATCCTGCACGACCGCGAGCTGGACCGGCTCCGCGACTCCGACCGCAAGCTCGTGCGCCAGCTGCAGCGCCAGTACGTCGAGCAGTGGGTCGCGGTCGTCCGCGAGGTCCATCCCGGGGCGGCCGAGTCCGAGGCCCGCGCGGCCGTGCACGCCGTCTTCGGCCTGCTCAACTCCACCCCGCACCTGGGCCCGCACGGGGGACTGCCCGGCCGCGCGGCGACCGCCGTGCTGCTGCACCGGCTGGCCCTGGGCGCCTTCGCCGCTCTGGACAGCACGCACAACCGGGAAGTAACTTACTGAGCGCTTGCTTATCGCTCGGGTGCAGAGGAGGCGCCAAGTGCGTCGCACGGTATTCAACGAGGACCACGAGGCCTTCCGGGAGACCATCCGGGACTTCATCGCCAACGAGGTCGTGCCCGTCTACCCCGAGTGGGAGGAGGCGGGGTACCCGCCCCGCGACTTCTACCGGCGCCTGGGCGAGCTGGGCATCTTCGGCATCGAGGTGCCCGAGGAGTACGGCGGCGCGGGCATCACGGGCTGGAAGTTCAGCGCGGTGGTGACGGAGGAGTGCGCCCGCGCGGGCGTCAGCTTCGGCAGCAGCGGCGTGCACACCGGCCTGGTGCTCCCGTACCTCCTCGAGTTCGCCGGCGACGAGCAGAAGAAGCGCTGGCTGCCGGACTTCATCAGCGGCGACATGATGACCGCCATCGCCATGACCGAGCCCGGCACCGGCTCGGACCTGGCCGGTATGACCACCACCGCCAGGCTCTCCGAGGACGGCACCCACTACGTCCTCAACGGCGCCAAGACCTTCATCACCGGCGGCGTGGTCGCCGACCGCGTGCTGGTCGTCTGCCGCACCTCGCCCGCCACCCCGGAGGACCGCCGCCGCGGCCTGTCGATCCTCGTGGTCGACACCAAGAGCGAGGGCTACGCCGTCGGCCGCAAGCTGGAGAAGATCGGCCTGCGCACCTCCGACACCGCGGAGCTGTCCTTCACCGACGTCAAGGTCCCCGTCGAGGACCTGCTCGGCGAGGAGGGCAAGGCCTTCTCCTACCTGGCCCACAACCTGCCGGTCGAGCGCCTCGCGATCGCCGTCGGCTCCTACGCCCAGGCCGACGCCGCCGTCCGCTTCGCCACCCAGTACGTGCGCGACCGCAAGGTCTTCGGCAAGAGCGTCGCAGAGTTCCAGAACACCAAGTTCGTGCTCGCCGAGTGCGCCTCCGACGTCGACGCCATGCAGGCCGTCGTCGACCGCGGCCTGGAGGCCCACGAGCACGGCGACTTCACCGCCGCCGACGCCGCTCGCGCCAAGCTGTTCTGCACCGAGACCGCGGCCAAGGTCATCGACCGCTGCCTCCAGCTGCACGGCGGTTACGGCTACATGCTGGAGTACCCGATCGCCCGCCTGTACGCGGACAACCGCGTGCACCGCATCTACGGCGGCACCAGCGAGGTCATGAAGTCGATCATCGCCAAGTCGATGGGGCTGTGACCGGACGGTCCGCCGACCCCGAGAGACGCACGTGACCAACCACGCACTGCAGTCCCTGCTCGACCTGCTCGACCTCGAGCGGATCGAGCAGGACATCTTCCGCGGCGCCAGCCGCCCCGCCGTCGTCCCCCGCGTCTTCGGGGGCCAGGTCGCCGCACAGGCGCTGGTCGCGGCGGGGCGCACGGTCCCCGAAGGACGCGACGCCCACTCCCTGCACGCCTACTTCCTGCGCATGGGCGACCCGGGCGCGCCGATCGTCTACCAGGTCGACCGCATCCGTGACGGCCGCTCCTTCACCACCCGCCGGGTGGTCGCGGTGCAGCACGGGCAGCCGATCTTCCACCTCTCGGCGTCCTTCCAGACGTACGAGGACGGACTGGAACACCAGGAGCCGATGCCGCCGGCGCCGGACCCGGAGACCCTGCCCACGGGCGAGGACCTGCTGCTCCCGCACCGGGACCGGTTCCCCGACCCCTCGGTCGTGGACCGCCTCCTGGAGGCCAGGGCCGCCGTCGACCTGCGCTACGCCGACGCCCCGCCGTTCCTCGCCGCCGGGGACGGGCCGCGTGAGCCGCGCTCCCAGGTGTGGTTCCGCACCAACGGCAAGCTCGCCGACGATCCGCTGCTCCACGTCTGCCTCGCCACCTATGTGTCGGACATGACGCTGCTGGACTCCGTGCTGCTGGCCCACGGTCGCGGCGGCTGGGCGGTCGGCGACGTGGTGGGCGCCAGCCTGGACCACGCCATGTGGTTCCACCGGCCGTTCCGCGCCGACGAATGGCTGCTGTACGACCAGCAGAGCCCCTCCGCCTCCGGCGGGCGCGGGCTCGGCACCGCGCGGATCTACACCCAGGACGGGCGGCTCGCCGTCTCCGTCATCCAGGAAGGCGTGGTCCGCGTACCGCGGGGCTGATCCACCGGGTCACAGGTCGCCGGGGCGGTCACCGGCAGGCGTCCGGCGGCAGTGTCGCCCGCACCAGGAAGCCGCCGTCCGGCTCGGGGCCCGCGTCCAGGGTGCCGCCCAGCGCGGCGGCGCGCTCGCGCAGCCCGGTCAGGCCGGGCGGGGCGCAGGCCCGGCCCCACGGCATCGGGCCCCGGGACGCCGGCAGGACGGCGGCCCCGGAGCCCGCCGGGAAACGGTGGGCCACGCCTCCTCGGGGGCGGGGCCCCGCTGTCACGCGGAGCCGGTCAGGCCCGCCGCCTCCAGCAGGTAGGCGGTCATCGGGTCGTAGTGGCGCGGGTCGGTGACGTGGTCGTCGAGCGGGACGGTCACCGAGACGGTGCCCTCCGCCTCGGCGAGGAAGAGCGCCGGGTCGTTGCAGTCGGCGAAGCCGATCGCGTCGATGCCGCGCTGTCCGGCGCACCCCGCCCAGCCGTGGTCGGCGACGACCAGGTCGGGCAGCGGCCGCCCCTGCGCGGCCAGCCCGTCCAGGACCGCCGCCATCGGGTTCGGGGAGTGGGTGTGCCACAGCGTGGCGCCGCGCTCCAGCATGGCCACGTCGCAGAACTGGAAGACGCCGCCCTCGTCGGTGGACAGTCCGCCGGGGATCGCCACGACCTCGGCCCCGGCGGCCCCCACGGCCGCCGCGAGGGTCCGGTGGACGTCCAGCAGACCGCCGGGGTGGCCGGTGGCGAACAGCACCCGCTGCCCGCCCTCCACGGCCTTGCAGAGCATCCGGGCGGCGCGGTCCAGGGCGCTGATCGTCAGCTCGGGGTCGATGGTGTCCTGCCCCCGGAGGTGCGCGGGGTCGGCCACGACCCCGCAGCGCTCGGCCATGACCGCCAGCACCGCCTCCTCGTCCGTCCAGCGGTCGCCGAACTCCAGGCCGAACCAGTAGTGGCGGTCGCCCTCGGCGAGTCTGCGGTAGTGCGAGCGGTTGTTCTCACGGGGAGTGGCGACGTCGCCCGCGATGCGCGTGCGGACGAGGTGGTCGGCGAGGGCCTTGCGGGACGGCGCGGTGACATGGGGCAGCATGACCCCCATTGTCGCCTCCTGTCGGACGTGCGTGCGGGCGGCCGCCGATCGACGCCGGTCCGTTACCTCCTGCCGGGGCGTCAGGACGCCCGCCGCGGCGGGGCGTACGGGTTCACAGCCAGCGCAGCGCGAACCACAGTTCCATGCGTACGTCCGGGTCGTCCAGGTCCGCCTCCAGCAGCGCCGCCGCCCGCCCGATGCGCTGGCGCACGGTGTTGCGGTGCACCTCCAGCGCGACGGCCGTACGGTCCCAGCTGCCGTGCAGACCGATCCAGGTGCGCAGCGTCTCCACCAGGGCGGGCGAGTCCTTCACCGGCGCCAGCAGTTCCTCCGCGCTCGCCCGGGCGTCGTCCGGGGTGACCAGCGCGGTCATGCCGGGACCGGCTCCGCGGTGGACCGTCAGCGGCGCACGGGTGCCGATCGCCCGGCGCAGCGCGGCCGCGGCCTGTGCGTCCCCGGTGACGAGGGCGGCCACCGCCACGGGGCCGCTCACCCCGAGGGTCCACCCCGGCTGGGCGGTCACCTCGCGGCCGGCCGGCAGCAGCAGGCGTACGACCGCGTCACCCGGCTCGACCAGCGCGGTGCCCAGCGCCGTACCGAGGGCGGCGGCCGCCAGGGGTCCGGCCGGGCCGCCGCGTCTGCGGGCGTGGACGACGGCCCACCGGGATCCGGGTCCCAGCAGCGGGGCGGCCTCCTCCGGGGGCGCGCCCAGCAGCAACCGGACCAGTGCCGCGGACCGGCCCGCCTCCGCGCTGCCCAGGTGCGGCCCGGTGAGCAGGGAGAGCAGCACGGCCGCGACGTTGGCGACCGCGTGGTCGCCCGGATCGGGACGGCCCGTCGCCAGGACGAGCGCCGGCCGCTCACTCGGTGCTCCCCCGGCGAGGGCGTACGCCGACAGCCGCGTCCCGGCGTGGGAGTCGGTCGCCGACGACGGCCTGTGCGCGTCCGGAGCCGGGCGGACCACCCGGGCGAGCCGGACCGCCGCCGCACGCGCCCCGGGGTCCGGGGCGGCGCCCGCCGCGTACACCTCGGAGCCGTCCGCGGCGATCAGCGCGGCCCAGGCGCCCAGCCGGCCGGCGAGCCTGCGCAGCACCGAGGGGACGGGATCGGGGCGCGCGGCGGCCGCGGCGAGGGCCTGCTGCGCCTCGGTGACGTGCCGTAGCTCGCGGACCCTGGCCTCGCCCATGGCCTGCCAGACCGCCCGCGCGACGGCGGTGAACGGCGTGCGCGGCGGCACCTCCACCAGCGGCAGGCCGTGCCGGTCACAGGCGGCGAGCAGCGCCGCCGGAGTCTCGTCGTGCACCGGGGCGAGGCCGAAGCCGAGCGCCGACGCCCCCGCCTCGACCGTGCGCGCCACGTAGCGGTCCAGATAGGCGCCGGCGCCCTCCGCCGACGCGAAGTGCACCCCCGCGGTCAGCAGCAGCTCCCCGCCGAGCAGATAGGGGAAGGGGTCCTCCATCTCGCTGGTGTGCACCCACTGGACGCGGACGTCCCTCTCGGCCGCTGACGGCCCCGCGACCTGGCGCAGCCCGAGGTCGGGCAGGGCGAGCAGGGCGGCAAGGGGGATCGGCGGGGTGGGCGGGGTGGCCGAAGGGGGGTCCTGACGCGGGGGAGTCATGTGCGATTCCTCCATCCAGGCCTGCGGCAATGGAGGAAACGTACACTTCAGCGCCTCCTCCCGGCCACCTATCGTCACCGCAGAGGAAGCCAGCGGCTGCGCCGCGCTACCGATGGAGGAGGGCTCATGGCCGTCGACTACGCCGTGATCATCGCCTATCTGGCCGGCATGCTCGCCGTGGGCTGGTGGGGCATGCGCCGCGCCAGGTCCAAGAGCGAGTTCCTGGTCGCCGGCCGCAGACTGGGCCCGTCGATGTACTCCGGCACCATGGCGGCGATCGTCCTCGGCGGTGCCTCCACCATCGGCGGCGTCGGCCTCGGCTACCAGTACGGCCTGTCCGGCGCCTGGATGGTCTTCACCATCGGCCTCGGCCTGCTGGCGCTGAGCGTCTTCTTCTCGGCCCGCATCGCCCGCCTGAAGGTCTACACCGTCTCCGAGATGCTCGACCTGCGCTACGGCGGCTCGGCCGGAGTCATCTCCGGCGTCGTCATGTGGGCGTACACGCTGATGCTCGCCGTCACCTCGACCATCGCCTACGCGACGATCTTCGACGTCCTGTTCGGCCTGGACCGCACCCTGGCGATCACCCTGGGCGGCGCCGTCGTCGTGGCGTACTCCACGCTGGGCGGCATGTGGTCGATCACGCTCACCGACATGGTGCAGTTCGTGGTCAAGACCCTCGGCGTGCTGGTGCTGCTGCTGCCGATCGCGGTGGTCAAGGCGGGCGGCTTCGCGGAGATGAAGGCGCAGCTGCCGACCGAGTACTTCGCCCCCCTGGGCATCGGCGGACAGACGATCTTCACCTATGTGCTGATCTACACCTTCGGCATGCTCATCGGACAGGACATCTGGCAGCGGGTGTTCACCGCCCGCAGCGACAGGGTCGCCAAGCTCGGCGGCACCGTCGCCGGTGTCTACTGCCTGGTGTACGCCATCGCCGGCGCCGTCATCGGCACCGCCGCCAAGGTGCTGTACCCCGACCTGGCCGCGGCCGACGACGCCTTCGCCACCGTCGTCAAGGACGCGCTGCCGGTGGGCGTGCGCGGCCTGGTGCTGGCCGCCGCGCTCTCCGCGGTGATGTCCACCTCCTCCGGTGCGCTGATCGCCTGCGCCACGGTGGCCAACAACGACATCTGGTCGCGGCTGCGCGGCGTGGTCGGCCGCGGGCGGGACGACGAGGGTGCCCACGACGAGGTGGCGGGCAACCGCGCCTTCATCCTGATCATGGGTGTGGCCGTCATCGGCATCGCCATCGCGCTCAACAACGTCGTCGAGGCGCTGACCGTGGCCTACAACCTGCTCGTCGGCGGGCTGCTGGTGCCGATCCTCGGCGGACTGCTCTGGAGGCGCGGTACCGCACCGGGCGCCCTGTCCTCGGTCGTCGTCGGAGGCGTGGCCGTCGTCGGCCTGATGGCCTGGAAGGGCATCCTCGCCAACGAGCCCGTCTACTACGGCCTGCTGGCCTCCCTGGTCGCCTACGTCGCGGTGAGCCTCGCCACCAAGCCGACCGACGCCGCCGTGCTGGCGGCCTGGCGGGAGCGGCTGGCCGGACGGACCCCCGTCCCGGCCTCCGAGGGAACCGTTCCGGTCGGATAAAGTCACAAAGCGAGCAGAGCGTAACGAAGCGTACGAAAGAAGGCAGTTACCCATGAGCAGTACCGAGCCGCGCGGCCCCATCGACTCCTCCCGCACCCCGCGGTACGCCGGTCCCGCCACGTTCGCGCGGCTCCCGCGCCTCGACGAGGTCGGCACCACCGACGTCGCCGTGGTCGGTGTGCCCTTCGACGCCGGCGTCTCCTACCGCCCCGGCGCCCGCTTCGGCGGCAACGCGATCCGCGAGGCCTCCCGCCTCCTGCGCCCCTACAACCCGGCGCAGGACGCCTCGCCCTTCGCGCTCGCCCAGGTCGCGGACGCCGGTGACATCGCCGCCAACCCGTTCGACATCAACGAGGCCGTCGAGACCATCCAGGCCGCCGCCGACGACCTGCTCGACACCGGCGCCCGCCTGATGACCCTCGGCGGCGACCACACCATCTCGCTGCCCCTGCTGCGGGCCATGGCCCGCAAGCACGGACCGGTCGCCCTGCTGCACTTCGACGCCCACCTCGACACCTGGGACACCTACTTCGGGGCCGAGTACACCCACGGCACCCCGTTCCGCCGGGCCGTGGAGGAGGGCGTCCTCGACACCTCCGCGCTCTCCCACGTCGGCACCCGCGGCCCGCTGTACGGCAAGCAGGACCTCACCGACGACGAGAAGATGGGCTTCGGCATCGTCACCTCCGCCGACGTCTACCGGCGCGGCGCCGACGAGGTCGCCCAGCAGCTGCGCGAGCGCATCGGCGACCGCCCGCTCTACATCTCCATCGACATCGACGTCCTCGACCCGGCGCACGCCCCCGGCACCGGCACCCCCGAGGCCGGCGGCATCACCTCCCGCGAGCTGCTGGAGATCCTGCGGGGCCTGGCCTCCTGCAACCTGGTCTCCGCCGACGTCGTCGAGGTCGCCCCCGCCTACGACCACGCCGAGATCACCAGCGTCGCGGCCTCCCACACCGCGTACGAGCTGACCACGATCATGACCCGGCAGATCGCGGCGGGCCGCGCATGAGTGAGCGGAGCGGCGGCGACCTGGTCGTCGAGTCCCTGGCGGCGCTCGGCGCGACGACCGTCTTCGGGCTGCCCGGGCAGCACGCGCTGGGCGCCTTCGACGCGCTGCGGCGCTCGAAGCTGGAGTACGTGGGCCTGCGCGTGGAGAACAACGCGGGTTTCGCCGCGGACGCGTACGCCCGCGTCACGGGCGGCGCCGCGCCGCTGCTGGTCTCCACCGGCCCCGGCGCGCTGATGACGCTCGCCGCGCTCCAGGAGTCGGCTGCCGCCTCGGCGCCGGTCGTGGCCATCGGCAGCCAGGTGCCGGTCGCCGGCCTCGGCGGGGGCCGCCACGGCTACCTGCACGAACTCGCCGACCAGAAGGCGTCGTTCCGCGACATCGTCAAGTCGGTGCACACCGTCCGCACCGCCTCCCAGATCCCCTCGGCCCTCGCCGCCGCCTGGGAGTCGGCCCTGACCGCGCCGTACGGGCCGGTCTGGGTGGAGATCCCGCAGGACGTGCTGCTCGCCCCCGTCACCGTCCCGCCGGTCGGGGAGCTGAGCGCCGAGCCCCGGCCACTGCCCCCGCGTGCCGAGCTGGTCGCCGAGGC
Source organism: Streptomyces sp. PA03-3a (assembly GCF_033792735.1). Lineage (NCBI taxonomy): Bacteria > Bacillati > Actinomycetota > Actinomycetes > Kitasatosporales > Streptomycetaceae > Streptomyces > Streptomyces sp. PA03-3a. The sequence continues at coordinate 5,141 of NZ_JARAVM010000010.1, read as the reverse complement.
GGCGGCGCTGCTGTCCCGCGCCGAGCGGCCGGTCGTGCTGGCCGGCGGCGGGGTCGTGCGCGCGGGGGCCGAGGCCGAGCTGCGCACTCTCGCCGAGCGGCTCGACGCGCCGGTGGCCTGCACCTTCGGCGGCAAGGGAGCGTTTCCCTGGGAGCACCCGCTGTCGCTGCGGAGCTGGCTGGAGGACCGGCACACCACCGGCTTCCTGGAGGATGCCGACGTCCTGCTGGTCGTCGGTTCCGGGCTGGGCGAGCTCTCCTCGAACTACCACACCTTCCGCCCCCGCGGCCGGGTGATCCAGGTCGAGGCCGACCTCGGCAAGCTGGAGTCCAACCACCCGGCGCTCGGCATCCACGCCGACGCCCGGCACGCCCTCGGCGCGATCGCCGCGGCCGTCGGCGAACGCCGCGACCCAGCGGCGCCCGCGGCGGTGGCGGCCCTGCTGGAGCGGGTCCGGGAGCGGATCGACGGCCAGGACCTCGGCCTGGAACAGGGCGTACTCGCCGCCGTGCGGGACGCCCTCCCCGAGGACGCCCCCAGCTTCTGGGACATGACGATCCTGGCTTACTGGGCCTGGTCCGCGTGGCCCGGCCCGATGCACTCCGCCCAGGGCGCCGGCGGCCTCGGCTACGGCTTCCCGGCGGCGCTCGGCGCGGCGGCCGCGGACCGCACCCGGCCCGTGCTGGCCGTGTCGGGCGACGGCGGCGCGATGTACTCGATCGCCGAGCTCGCCACGGCCCGGCAGTACGGCCTGCCCGTCACCTGGCTGATCGTCGACGACGGCGGCTACGGCATCCTGCGCGAGTACATGACGGACGCCTTCGGAGAGGCCACCGGTACCGAGCTGGCCCGGCCGGACTTCGTGGCACTCGCCGGGGCCTTCGGCGTCCCGGCGATCCGGACCGGTCCCGAGCGGCTGCGCGACGACCTCGCGGACGCCCTCGCGGCGCCCGGCCCCTCCGTGGTCGTGCTCCCCGCGCACCTGCGGATGTTCGCGCCGACCCACCTGGGGTGATCGGGCGCGGCCCGGCCCCGGCCGCGCCCGCCCGTCCCACCGGGCGAAACGTTTCGGTGTGCTTTGTCGTAGGACCTCCGCCCGAGCGCTGTCGGACCCTCGTCGTAGTTTTGTTGCGGGAGGATGAAATACGCACTCCAGCGCGTTGTGATCCTCCGGCGAGAAGGACGGACGGAAGGACACCGGGTGGCGGCGAAGGACGACGAAGCGAAGGCCGGGCAGGCGGCGGCGGCCGAGGGCTGGCTCCGGCGGCTCATGCGCTACTGCTGGCGCTACCGGGGGAACGTGGGCCTCGCGCTCGGTTCCTCGCTCGCCGGCATGGCCGTGATGGCGCTCGTGCCGCTCGTCCCCAAGCTGATCATCGACGACGTCATCGTCAAGCACGACAAGCCGCTCGGCCCCTGGGCGGCCGTGCTGATCGCCGCCGCGGGCGTGGTCTACCTGATGACGTTCCTGCGGCGCTTCTACGGCGGCCGGCTCGCCCTCGACGTGCAGCACGACCTGCGCACCGACATGTTCCACTCGCTCACCCGGCTGGACGGCGCGCGCCAGGACGAGCTCAACACCGGCCAGGTCGTCGGCCGGGCCACCAGTGACCTGCAGCTCATCCAGGGCCTGCTCTTCATGGCGCCCATGATGATCGGCAACGTCCTGCTGTTCGTCCTGTCGATCGTCGTGATGTTCGTGCTCTCGCCGATGCTGACCCTGATCGCCCTCGCCGTCGCGCCCGCCCTGTGGTTCCTCGCCGACCGCAGCCGCAAGCGGCTCTTCCCCGCCACCTGGTACGCGCAGGGCCAGGCCGCGGCCGTCGCCGGGATCGTGGACGGCTCGGTGACCGGCGTCCGCGTCGTGAAGGGCTTCGGCCAGGAGCAGCAGGAGATGTCCAAGCTGCGCTCGGTCAGCGAGCGGCTCTTCGCCGGCCGGCTGCGCACCATCAGGCTCAACGCCCGCTACAGCCCCGCCCTGCAGGCCGTGCCCTCGCTCGGGCAGGTCGGCATGCTGGCGCTCGGCGGCTGGATGGCCGTGCGGGGCCAGATCACCCTGGGAACCTTCGTCGCGTTCTCGACCTACCTCGCCCAGCTGACCGGCCCGGTGCGCATGCTCACGATGATGCTCACCGTCGGCCAGCAGGCCCGGGCCGGCGTCGAGCGCGTCACCGAACTCATCGACACCCGCCCCAGCCTGGAGGAGGGCGCGGGGCAACTGCCCCGCGAGGCCGCGGCCACGGTCGAGTTCGACCACGTCAGCTTCGGCTACGACCGCACCCGCCCCGTGCTGGACGACTTCTCGCTCACCGTCGAGCCCGGCGAGACCGTCGCCGTCGTCGGCGCCTCCGGCAGCGGCAAGTCGACCGTCTCGCTGCTGCTGCCGCGCTTCTACGACGTGACCGGCGGCGCCGTCCGCGTCGGCGGCAGCGATGTGCGCGACCTCACCTTCGACTCCCTGCGCGACGCCATAGGGCTGGTGCCGGAGGACAGCTTCCTGTTCTCCGACAGCATCCGCGCCAACATCGCCTACGGCCACCCCGACGCCACCGACGAGCAGATCCTCACCGCGACCCGGCACGCCCAGGCGCACGAGTTCATCAGCGCCCTGCCCGAGGGGTACGACACCGTCGTCGGCGAGCAGGGGCTGACCCTCTCCGGCGGCCAGCGCCAGCGCGTCGCTCTGGCCCGCGCGATCCTCACCGACCCGCGGCTGCTCGTCCTCGACGACGCGACCTCCGCCGTCGACGCCCGCGTCGAGGCGGAGATCCACGACGCGCTGCGCGAGGTGATGGCGGGCCGAACGACCCTGCTCATCGCCCACCGCCGCTCCACCCTCGCCCTCGCCGACCGGATCGCCGTGCTGGAGGCCGGCCGGCTGGTCGACGTGGGCACCCACGAGGAACTGGAGGCGCGCTGCCCGCTGTACCGGCGGCTGCTCACCGACCCCGACGAGCTCGGCTCGGACGTCGTCACGCACGATCCGGCGGGCGAGGTCGTGCCGCTCACCGAGTGGCCCGGCGACGGCGCGGTCGCGGACCCGGCGGCACGTCCCGCCGCCACGGCGCCCGCGGACGGCGGCGTGACCGCGGCCCTGTGGCCGCAGGACCGCCGGCACCGCGACGAGGACACCGGGCGGTCGCAGGCGGCACCCTCCCCGGCCGCCGTGCGCGGCGGCCCGGGCGGCATGGCCTCGGCCATGGCCGGGATGCCCGCGACCCCCGAGCTGCTGGCGCAGGTGGCGGCGCTGCCCCCGGCCCTGGACACCCCGGACGTCGACGAGCATGCGGCGGCCTCCGTCGAGAAGGACTTCGGCCTGCGCAGTCTGCTGCGCGGCTTCCGCGGCCCCCTGCTGCTGAGCCTGGTGTTCGTCGCGGTGGACGCACTGGCCGGGCTGCTGCTGCCCGTCCTGATCCGGCACGGCATCGACTCCGGAGTGCGGCAGGCCGCGCTCGGCGCCGTCTGGGCGGCCGCGCTGCTGGGCCTCGCGGTGGTCGTCGCGCAGTGGGCGGCGCAGTGGGGCTCCACGCGGCTGACCGGCCGGACCGGCGAGCGTGTGCTCTACACGCTCCGGGTGAAGATCTTCTCCCACCTGCACCGGCTCGGGCTCGACTACTACGAGCGCGAACTGAGCGGCCGCATCATGACCCGGATGACGACCGACGTCGACGCGCTGTCGACGTTCCTGCAGACGGGTCTGGTCACCGCGCTGGTCAGCGTGCTCACCTTCCTCGGCATCCTGGTGGCGCTGCTGGTGATCGACGTGCAGCTGGCGCTGATCGTCTTCGCCACCCTGCCGGTGCTCTTCGTCGCCACCTGGGTCTTCCGCCGCAAGTCCGTCAAGGCCTACGAGCTGGCCCGGGAGCGCGTCAGCGTCGTCAACGCCGACCTGCAGGAGCACGTCGCCGGGCTCCGCGTCGTACAGGCCTTCCGCGGCGAGCGCGGCGGCGCCGTGCGCTTCGCCGACCGCAGCGACGCCTACCGGCAGGCGCGCGTGCGCGGCCAGTGGCTGATCTCGGTCTACTTCCCGTTCGTGCAGCTGCTGTCCAGCGTCGCCGCCGCACTGGTGCTGATCGTCGGCGCCCAGCGGGTCGGGGCGGGCACGCTCACCGCCGGCGCCCTGGTGGCGTACCTGCTCTACATCGACCTGTTCTTCTCGCCCGTCCAGCAGCTCTCGCAGGTCTTCGACGGCTACCAGCAGGCGTCCGTCTCCCTGGGCCGTATCCGCGAGTTGCTGCGCACGCCGACCGCCACCCCGCCCGCCGAGTCCCCGCGGGGCGTCGACCGGCTGCGGGGCGAGATCACCTTCCGCGACGTGCACTTCCGCTACATCGAGGAGGGCACCGAGGCGCTCTCCGGGATCGACCTGCGGATCCCCGCGGGCCAGACGGTGGCCTTCGTCGGTGAGACGGGCGCGGGCAAGTCGACCCTGGTCAAGATGGTCGCCCGGTTCTACGACCCGACCTCGGGCGCCGTCCTCGTCGACGGCCAGGACATCCGCGAACTCGACCTGACCGCCTACCGGCAGCGGCTCGGCGTCGTCCCGCAGGAGGCCTACCTCTTCGAGGGGACGGTCCGCGACGCCATCGCCTACGGGCGGATGGACGCCACCGACGCCGAGGTGGAGGCCGCGGCGCGCGCCGTCGGCGCCCACGACATGATCGCCACGCTGGACGGCGGCTACCTGCACTCCGTCTCCGAGCGCGGCCGCAATCTCTCCGCCGGACAGCGCCAGTTGATCGCCCTGGCCCGCGCCGAACTGGTCGACCCGGACGTCCTGCTGCTCGACGAGGCGACGGCCGCCCTGGACCTGGCCACCGAGGCACTGGTCAACCACGCCGCCGACCGGCTCGCCGTACGCCGCACCACCCTGGTCGTCGCCCACCGGCTGACCACCGCCGCCCGCGCCGACCGGGTCGTCGTCCTCGACCACGGCCGGGTCGTGGAGGACGGCACGCACGAGCAACTCCTCGCCGCCGACGGCCGGTACGCCGGGCTGTGGCGCACCTTCGTCGGCGAGGACGAGAGCAGCGAGGCCGTCGCCTAGGTGTATTGCCCCGTGAGGTTAGGAACGCGGCTGGCGGGTGGTTGGCCCTTCAGCGCGGTGTGTCCGCGGTGGTGATTGTAGGTGTGCAGCCAGG
>NZ_JARAVM010000104.1:0-536 GCF_033792735.1 Streptomyces sp. PA03-3a | reverse complement strand
CACGTGCACCAGCTCGCCGGGACGGGCGCGTTCGTAGCGGCGTATGACGCGGCCGGTGGCCCGGTCCAGGTGGGTCAGGCGGGCCAGGCCGTAGCGGGTCAGCACCCGGTGCACGGTCGAGGGCACCAGGCGCAGCAGGCCCGCGATCCGTGCCGGTCCCCACCGGCGCAGCAGGCGTACCTTGATGATCCGCCGCTCGGTACGGGTCGGGGTGCGGCGCGGGCTGGTGCGCGGACGGCTGGAGCGGTCGGCCATGCCCGCCTCGCCGAACCGGCGGTAGCGGTCGGCCCACCGCTGGGCCGTGGACACCGAGACCTGGAAGCGTTCCGCAGCGCGGCGCAAGGGCCAGTTGTCGTCCACGACGCAGCGGGCCAGGCGCAGGCGTCCGGTCTCGGTCAGCGGTGCGTTACGGTGCGGCATGAGGGCCTCTCTGGTCGCCGGTGCAGATGTCGCAATCCACACCGAGCCAGAAGGCCCTCACCCATTTCAAGATCCCTCAGCCGAGAGATCCGTCACCAACCTCTGTGGACAGAACA